>NZ_JARGEJ010000493.1:0-321 GCF_029211245.1 Robertmurraya sp. DFI.2.37
GATTCGTTTCACTTCATTCAAGCCCTCTCTTATTCGAGTGGCTATTTTTTCTTCTACGGACACTGGCACCAGTTTAAAATCACCGATACGTGAAGTCAGAAAGACGGATTCTCCCTGAATAGCACGAAGAAGGGTCGCTGTCTGATTCGTCCGAAATTTGCTCAATGGAATTACTTGCATATATCTTAAACTTTTTTGATTGTGATACAAATGTAACCATTGTTACCGATATTGTAACCAAATTAATATACTTTAACACACAAAAAAAAGCTTCATTAAACGCACAATCCCCCAACCCCCTTACGAGGGGGCTTTGTCTTT
>NZ_JARGEJ010000495.1:0-320 GCF_029211245.1 Robertmurraya sp. DFI.2.37
CAGAGGACGCTACATCGCGGACGAAAGTGTCATAAGTAACGGATTTATCGGGAAAATCAATAGTGAGCATAGGATTACGGATTAAAGTGAATACTCTGCACGATAATTTTCATCGGTTTTAATGAAATATGTAAGCACTTTTATTAGGGAACGTTTAGAACCGGGCTTGGCAATAGAGTCAACCAGACTTTCTCTCTTTTGCTTGTCTGTAGCAATAAAGATGTAGCCCACGTGTCTTGCTTCCGGTTTAAGAGGCTTGATTTGAGAATTTAATTTTTTGAAATTGATAGACATGATATTGTAAGTTAAGAGGTTATTTG
>NZ_JARGEJ010000496.1:0-320 GCF_029211245.1 Robertmurraya sp. DFI.2.37
GGTAGTAGTTGCCCGTCTTGAACGGCGCGATGGCGCCCTCGGCCAGCGTGAGCGAGGGATCGGGCACCACGAGCGAGGGGTCCACCTCCTCGCGGCTGCCGATGCCCAGGCAGTCGGGGCAGGCGCCGTAAGGTGCGTTGAAGGAGAAGTCGCGCGGCTGCAGCTCGTCCATGGAGTGGCCGTGCTCGGGGCACGCCAGCGCGAGCGAGAAGATGTGCTCCCCCGCGCCCAGGCCGCCCTTCGCGCCGCTCGACTGGCCGCCGGCCTCGCCGAGCGGACTCCCGTCGTTGCCCAGCACCTGCACGAGCACGCGCCCGTCG
>NZ_JARGEJ010000497.1:0-319 GCF_029211245.1 Robertmurraya sp. DFI.2.37
TTTGGCCAGTTGCGACAAGGCATTTTTGTATTTGCCTGCCTCTTTCAGCTCTTTTGCGTTTCTTATCAGGCTCTCGCAAGTGGCTTTTCGCAGCTTCTCCTCTTCCTCTGCTTTCTTGGCTGCCGCTGCTATTCTGGCTGCTTCTTCTTTCTCTCTTTTCCTTTTGTCTTCCACATTCTCGCCGCTTTCATCGAAGAGAGGTACTTGGATAGGACGTTCCGGGCGGTAACAGTTCTCTTTTCCGGCTCCTAGCAAAGCGATGATTGTATTGCATGTACCATCTTTTTTCAGTTCCATCATGCCACCTTTCAGGCTTAGC
>NZ_JARGEJ010000498.1:0-319 GCF_029211245.1 Robertmurraya sp. DFI.2.37
GGGGATAATCATAACTAAGCATTTTTTAACATAAGCCAGATTCTTCGCTACTAAAGGATCTGACGGGGATAGGTAGGATTTTCTATATATTTATTATTTGTTCTATTTATGGAAAAGTAAATAAACACAACGGAGGGGGAAGAGAAATGGAAGTGAATGTAACCAGAAGGCAGTTTCTTAAATTGTCTGGTGCAGTAGCTGCTACTTTGGCAGTTGTTGAGCTTGGATTTGACGAGAAGTCAGTAAAAGCACAGTCAGAAGAATTTAAGATTGCGAAACTATCGCCAACACCTACTATTTGTCCTTATAGTTCTGTAGG
>NZ_JARGEJ010000499.1:0-319 GCF_029211245.1 Robertmurraya sp. DFI.2.37
CTTGACGATACCCGTACATGTCCCTGTCTGTTGTGTGATTTTCACATCGGTAACGCCGGGATTGGCGACCGCGTATGCTGCTCCGGTAGAGGCACCCATTAGGAACAGCAACATACTGACTGATTTTAGTCGTTTTAACATAGCTGTGATTTTTTTTAAAGTTTATTGAAAATCAAGTAATTCCGTTTCCTTAGTTCCTTCAGAACTACTCTTACAGCTATTGTGTTGATATTCAATGGAGTTGAATATGATAACGACAAAAAGAAATTTCCATTTAAAGCCGTTAAAACAAACTTTAAATGGAAATTTTCTACTTCAT
>NZ_JARGEJ010000005.1:0-158013 GCF_029211245.1 Robertmurraya sp. DFI.2.37
TGATCACGTTGAATGGAATTATGTTTCGAAAGCATCTTCATCACTCCAAGTATTGTTTCTACCTTTATTCTAAAACAAAAAAGACTGTAGGAAAACTCGATTTTCATCGAGTTTGTCTACAGTCTGAGAAGAGGCCTCTTTGGCCTCTTCTTCGATTTTATTATAATGAAACTTCTTCTTTCACTTGTTTATATGTGAGAGCAGCAGCTCCCAGTGCTTTTGCGGCTACTAATAGTGCTTTTTCATCAATATCAAATTTTGGATGATGATGTGGATAAGCAACAGTTACCCCTTCTGGTTTCGCTCCTGTAAAAAAGAACGTCCCTTTCACATGCTGTAAATAGTAGGCGAAATCTTCTCCGCCCATTTGTAGTTCGGCTTCTTCCACCGCTTGGACAGAAGGAACGTTTTTAACACAATCTACAAGGAAATCCGTTTCCTCCGCATGATTGACGACAGCAGGATAGCCTCTGTCATATTCATAGGAATAGTCGCAGTTAGCAGCAAGGCATGTTCCTTTTACAATACGTTCAATTTCATGTTCGATAAAGGAGCGAACCTCCTCATTAAATGTCCTTACGGTTCCAACAAGCTTCGCTTTATCAGCGATTACATTGAAGGCATTCTCAGCGACAAAGGAGCCAACAGAAATAACGGCAGAATCAATTGGATTCACTCTTCGACTAACAATTTGCTGTAAATTAAGAACGAGTTGAGAAGCAATGACTACTGAATCTTTCGTTCTGTGCGGTTGTGCCCCATGACCACCTTGTCCTTGAATATCGATCTCAAAGCGGTCTGCAGCAGCCATAATCGGACCGGTGCGGTATTGGATTTTTCCTGTCGGTTCACTCGCCCAAAGATGGGTTCCAAAAATGACATCAACTCCCTCTAAGCAACCGTCTTTAATCATGGAAATGGCTCCACCTGGTGCATACTCCTCCGCATGTTGATGAATCATTACATATGTACCTTCTAATTCATCTTTTAGCTCATGCAGTACTTTAGCAAGAACTAGTAATGTAGCTGTATGTCCATCGTGACCACAGGCGTGCATGACTCCGGGATTAAGCGATTTATACGGTACATCATTTTCTTCTTGTATTGGAAGGGCATCGAAATCTGCACGAAGGGCGATCGTTTGTCCTGGTTTGCCACCGTGTATTTTGGCAACAACGCCATTACCGCCAACATTTCCCCTTACTTCTATTCCTAAATTTTCATAAAAACTTTTAATGTAATTGGCTGTATTAACTTCTTGAAAAGATAGTTCTGGATTCTGATGTAAATAGCGTCTGATTGAAACCATTTCATCGTAATAGCCTTCTAGCTTTGAATATAACTTTTCGAGCATACTCAACACTCCTTATTATAAAAAAATTTAGTCTTTTTTGATAATTATAACAGAAGTTTGCAAAGAAGGCGTATGATTTATTTTGAGACACGAAAAAAAGAAAGTGATGTTTAACTCCCTTTTGAAATTCGCCATTTTTCAGACAGGTGTTGGATTACATACAGGATATACACTTTAAAGTGTAAGTAGTGAAAGAATTGTATACGATTTAATCGTTTTAGGTTGACAATTTTAAATTTTTTTAAGAGGTCCATAATGAAAAAGGCAAATATACCATTTGCAATGGCATTAAAGAGAACAAACTTTGCAAAACTGCCTCGAGATAATTTTAAGAACCACGTGGACAAAGGTATGTAAATACCAAGATCGAAGGGGAGTTCATCCCTGTAAAATTTCCGAGGTTTATCATAAAACCTCCACCATTTTTTATGATGTCCATACCAATGATTTAGCGTTTCAAAAATAGTAATCGTTATTCCTGAAAACGCATAACGCTTAAAATCACGTTTGCCAAAATACAATAACGATATCCATGGAATAACAGGGATAACTATATTGAAGATTTTATGTCTCGCTGAAGCCATGATCTTACACACCTCCATCACAAATAGTTCATTCTTTTTATGAAATAACCAGAGAATGACTAATTTACGCAAATGGAGTGAGGGCAATATTTTTGATGTTTCAAATAAAACTAAAAATGAGTGGCAAAAAGCTAAGTCTTCAGCCCCACTAGAAAAGCTAACTTAAAAGCTGATCACCAATTGAATATAGATCAAAAAAGGCAAGTGATGAAAAAATAAATCTTCATCACTTGCTCTACGATCATACGTGTAAAAACTTCACACAAACAGGATGTGGTACTTTAATATCGGATTGTAGTAGCGTTAGCTTACCCGTGTTTGGATTTCTAGTGAACAGCACTAGATTGCTGGATTCCTGATTTGAAGCAACGATAAATTTCTCTGATGGATCAATGGCAAAATCCCTTGGCCAGTTTCCTTCTGTAGCAATGTGCTCGACAAAAGTGAGCGTGTTCTTCGTTTCGTCGACTTTGAAAATTGCGATGCTATTATGGCCACGATTGCCGGCATAAACAAATTGTCCATCGGAAGAAATATGAATAGCGCTTCCTTGGTTATTATCACTAAAGTTTTCTGGCAGTGTTGAAATATATTGAACCTCGGTAAAACTGCCATCTTTTTCATTATAGCTCAGGCAAATAACTTCCGAGCTAAATTCTGTCATCACATAGGCATATTTTTGATTCGGATGAAAGACAATGTGGCGAGGGCCACTTCCAGCTTTTACAGATAGTTGATTTTTCTCTTGTAAGACTCCGTTTGAAACTTCATATGTATAAATTTTATCGCTTCCCAGTTCCACTGCAATTACATATTTTTCATCTGGAGTAAAAGCAGAATAATGGGTGTGTGGTTTTTCCTGACGAGGGTCTGGTCCTGAACCATGGTGCTTCACAATTGACGAGGCAGGAAGAATTGTTCCGTCGTCATTGACTAAGTAGGAATCGATCGTTCCTTTGTGATAATTAGCAGAAAAGATGTTTTTATTTTTCTTACCTACACTCACGTGACATGGAGGTGCACCATCTGCTAATACTCGATTTAAGTGGGTGAGATCGCCTGTATGTTGTTCAAGAGAGAAGGCTGCAACTCCACCAGCAGCTCCATCTTTTACAACTGAGTATACATACTGATTATCATTACTTACAGTTAAATAAGTTGGATTTTCCAACTCAGCTGCTAGGCGTACATCTGTGATTTTTTCCAGAGCTGTATCCAAGGTAAATGAATAAATTCCTTTACTATCCCCTTTTGTATAAGTACCAATAAAACCAGTATATTTTGTCATTATAAATTCCTCCATCGCCTTATTAATCGCATTCATATCTTTTCCTTATACGTTCATAACATACTGCTGTAACCACCATCAGTGTACTAAAACATCAATGATACGTACAGTGATTTGTATTATCCATCTTGTCAAGGGAATGGAGCAGTTATGAGCCTTGAAAAGCTTTACCCTATGTAAAGAAATCGGGTCCTAAAAAACTAAGGCCCCGACATTTCGTTTTAAATTAAAAACATGGCAACAATCGTTGTCACGAAAAGACCGATTGTTACAGGTAATAGGTTTCTTCTAGCTAGTTCAAATGGATCAACATTACAGATTGCAGCGGCGGGAATTAATGCCCAAGGTATAAGAGTACCTCCGCCAACCCAGATTGCGGCAATTTGCCCAAGAGCAGTTAAGGTTGCAGCGCCAGCACCGATCGAATGGGCAAAAAGAGTGGCGATTGAACCAGCCAGTGATATTCCTGAAAAGCCGGAGCCATCTAAGCCGGTAATGGCACCAACAATCGTTAATGTAATGGCTCCAACCTCTTTACTCAAAGGAACAACGGCTGCCAGCGCTATTCCTAAATCATTCACAATTCCTTGTGAATGGTTTGGCAAATATTCCCCAACGATGCTGTAAAAACCCGCGTCGCCTAAGTAGAAAAAAGCAGCAATAGGAATAACAGGGACAAAGACTTTAAAGCCAAATTGAAATCCTTCAATTAAAAATACTGTTGTTTTTTCTAACCCCTTATTTTTATGGCTGACGAGTGTTATGAGTAACAGAATCAATATTGCAGTTCCACCAACGAGAGCTGTTGCATCCCCACCAGTCAGATCAAGCATAACCATGGCTAAGACGTCTAAAAGAAATAGCAGCGGTACCAAAATGGCGAAAAAGCGTTTTTGAGTAATGGTTAGTAAGTTTTCTTTATTATTTTGAGGGTCCGGGTTTGAAAATATAGTGTTCTTGTCGATCCTTAATTTGCCACGCTCCATATCCCTTTTTAAGAAAAGAAAGGCAGCGATAGTGGTTGTCAGTCCCATGACCACGACTAGTGGGATACTCGCTTGAATGACTTCATTAACAGGCAACCCAGCTGCATCTGCTGTTAGCTTTGGCGCAGCTTGAATGATAAAGTCACCTGATAAGGCGATCCCGTGACCAAATAAATTCATAGCCATAGCTACACCTAAAGCGGGAAGTCCCACTCTTAAAGCTACTGGGAGAAGTACGGCACCTAAAAGGGCAACTGCCGGAGAGGGCCAAAAAAACCAAGAAATTATCATCATTAAAATCCCGATTGTCCAATAAGCTAGTGCCGGGGTTCGGATTAATTTAGCAAAAGGTGAGATCATTACGTCATTAATTCCTGTTGAGGTTAAGGTCTTACTCATTGCGACAATAATGGAAATAACAAGAATAGTGGATAGAAGCTCTGTAATTGCATAAATGAAACTTGTAAAAATACTGCTTACAGAGGCGCTTAAAGAACCGGTTGCGGTTATTGCGATAAGAAAGATACCGACAATACAAATGAAAGTTGTATCACGTCGCATGATCATAAAGCCAATGATGATAAATATGACCAAGACGTAAAGCCAATGTAGCGCTGTTAACTCAACGCCCATTTTCATTCCTCCTAAGTTAGGTTAAAAGGGTATTTGCCCTGTACGTGTTTACAGAATATGTTGGAAAAGAAAATGAGTGCGAAAAGGTGGACAATGTGAAAAGTTCCTCCGTCTCGAGACGGAGAAAAAACCATCAATTGATTGTTTCTATTTTTGAAAAAAATAGTAAACTAATAAACAAGTGAGATTATTTATTCACGGACAGAATAAATTACTCTCTATGGAACTAGAAAGAAAGGGGAATTTTGTGAAGCAGAAATCCATTAATCAAACTTTATTTGCATTATTTTTGCTAGCTTTAGGAATTGTTCTCCTGCTAATAAATATAGGTGTCATTTCTTTGGAAATGAAAGAACTATTTGTCGTTTTTTATCCCTTTTTCCTTTTTGTGATTGGATTGATCTTGTTTATTAGCAATTTATTGAGGAAGGAAAGAAAAAAATACACTTTCAGCCTATTGTTATTGTTATTTTCCTTTCTATTAATTTTGGACAGATTTGAAGTCATTGTTTTTAAATTTGCAGATGTTTGGAAGCTATGGCCGATATTGCTTATTTTAATGGCTTTATCACTCTTATTTAAAAAAAGTAAATTGCAGATTGATATTGATTTTTCTTCAAAGGAAACTGAGTTCAGTGGCAGCGATCAGCATGAGAAAAAGATAGTTAGTGGCTTGATTGGTGAAGTCAGTTATAAAGATAGCAATTGGGCGCTGGAACCGATGATGCTAAACAATTCAATTGGTGATTATTTTTTGGATTTAAGTAAGGCCTTTATTCCGGAGAGAGAAACTCCAATAATAATCAATGGGAGTATCGCGGATATAAAAATGATTATTCCTGAAAATATTCCGGTAAATATTACCGCTAATTCCAAAATAGGAGATGTGCGAATTTTTGATATAAAGGGAGATACATTGAATAGAAACGTCTTTTATAAGACTCAAGGTTATGATGAAGCGACGAGAAAATTAAAAATAACCATTAACGTTAAAATAGGTTCAATTCGAATCGATAAGGTATAGGAGCGAAAATTTTGAAAAAATTAAACAGCATCCGATATTGGTTTTTACAAAACTATTTGATGATGGCCTTTATCAGTACATTAATTCTATTTATTGGCTTTCAGTTATTATTGGTTAATCGTTCAGTAAAGCTAACGATTGAGAATACCTTTTGGTTTTCGATGATTGCTTTCATTGTGTTTTTATTTGTGGGCGCATATTTTGGCTATCGTTCAAGCTCTCTTTTAAAGGGGAGGTTAACGGATCTCCTCCTGTATGTTTCCTCTTTGAGAAGTGGTAATTTACCCGGACGTCTTGAAGTAAATGAAAATGATGAAATCGGAATGATTTCAGAGGAATTAAATCAACTGGCTGAGTTTTTCGAGGAACAAAAGCATTCGCTGCAAAGATTGGCTGATACGAAAACCTCTTTAGCGCAATCGGCACATGCTGCAGTGGTGATGGAGGAAAGGCAAAGACTGGCCCGTGATCTTCACGATGTCGTCAGTCAGCAGCTTTTTGCTTTAAGTATGATGTCTTCAGCAACATTGCGCCTATTTGAAATTGATCGTGAAAAAGCGAAGGAACAATTAGTAGAAATCTCAAAAATTGCTGCACATGCGCAAGGTGAGATGAGGGCATTGCTTCTCCATTTACGCCCGATTCAATTAAGTGATGATCGTCTGTGTGACGGGGTCATTAAGCTTATTCAAGATTTAAAAGGGAAAACGAATATAGAATTTCAAGCGAGTATTGATGAAATTGTTCATATATCGAAAGCGGCAGAAGAGCATTTGTTTCGCATAATTCAGGAGGCATTATCCAATGTTCTACGTCATGCTGAAGCGTCGAAAATCAGTATCTCATTAACCGAGGAAGAGCGTTATATTTATTTGTTTATCTCTGATAATGGCAAAGGTTTTAATCCGACAATTGAAAGGGTTGCTTCTTACGGTTTAAAAACGATGCGGGAAAGATGTGAAGAGGTAGGAGGAGTTTTCAATATTCGTTCTAAAGAGAGAGAAGGAACATATATCGATATTCGCATACCAACTACCAGGGGGGAATAACAAATGATTAAAGTAGCCGTCGTTGATGATCATGAAATGGTTAGAAAAGGAATTATCTCCTACTTAGTTACAGAGCCAGAAATTGACGTTGTAGGTGAAGCGAAAAGTGGAAATGAAGCGATAAAGCTAGTGCTTGAAACAAGACCTGAAGTTGTATTGATGGATTTATTAATGGAGGATGGCAATGGGATAGAGGCCACAAGGGAAATATTGCAGCATGAGCCGAATTGCAAAATTATTATCATCACTAGTTTTTATGATGATGAACAAGTTTTCCCGGCAATAGAGGCGGGGGCATTTAGTTATATGTTAAAAACAGCGACTGCTGATGAGGTAGTAAGAGCGATCCGTAAGGCAGTAGTAGGAGAGCCTATTATTGAGCCGAAGGTTGCGAACCGGATGATGAATCGCTTGCGGAAACAGGAGAAAAAACCTCATCATGATTTAACTGAAAGAGAGCTTGAGGTTCTGATGTGTATTGGCGAAGGGATGAATAATCAAGAAATTAGCACCGAGCTTTTTATTGGAATAAAAACGGTGAAAACGCATGTGAGTAATATTTTAAGCAAGCTGGATGTTGCTGACCGTACACAAGCCGCAGTTTATGCTAATCGTAATGGAGTGATAAAAAAATAAATAAGCACTAGGAAAATTAGGACATTGAAGCATGATCCCATCAGATGCATTCAATGTCCTAAATTGTTTTTCAAATAAATGAAGCTTATAATATATCCGTTGTATAATCTACTACGTCGTAAATGAGGCTAGTCAAATGCAAGCTTTTTTTAATCTATTAAAATACTTAAAACCATATCTTTTCTTTGCCGTCATTGGTCCCCTTTTTATGTGTATCGAGGTGGCGATGGATCTATTACAACCAATGATCATGCAGCATATTATCGATAATGGAATCGCTGAACAGAATCATTCTTATGTGTTCAAAATGAGTTTGCTTATGCTGATTGTAGCGGTAATTGGTTTAATTGGCGGGCTTGGCTGTTCCATTTACAGTACAAAAGCCGCTGTCAATTTTGCCACAGATATTCGTCAAGAACTTTTTAAGAAGATGGAACAGTTTTCTGCTAGGGATAAAGATCGTTTTGGCACTGGAAAGCTGATCACCATTGCGACGAATGACGTGACGTCTGTTCAAGCAGCGACGATGATGACATTAAGAATTCTTGTAAGAAGTCCTCTCTTATTTATTGGAAGTGTTGTTATCGTTTATGTTTCAGCAAGAGAGTTTTTTCCGATTTTACTTGTATTAATCCCAATACTGGCACTTGTTAATTGGTATTTTATGAAGCGGGCTGGGACACTTTTTCGTAAAGTTCAGGAAGCTGTTGATAAAATAAATACGAAGTTGCAGGAGAATCTTGCGGGAATTCACGTAATCAAAGCATTCGGCAGACTGAATTATGAGAAAAAGAGCTTTTCTCGTATTAATGATGAACTGACGAAATTGAATTTGTCAGCTAGTCAAATGATGATGGGGCTTATGCCGGTTATGCTGTTCCTTATTAATATTGGAATTGTTGCTGCTCTTTGGCTAGGTGCCATTAAGATTGATGAAGGAACGAGCAATGTAGGGGTAATCCTTGCTTTTATCAACTATTTGACGATTACTTTGAATGCGCTAATAGGCAGTAGCCATGTCCTGATGTCTATTTCGAGAGCGGTACCTTCAGCAGAACGAATTAAAGATGTACTTGATGTAGAGTTGGAGATCTCTAATTGCGAAAAGAATGCTCCTTCAACCATTAATGGAGCTATTGAATTTCGGAATGTCAAATTTAGCTACAGTAAAAATGGTGAATATGTCCTTCGAAACATTTCCTTTCAGGTAGAAGCTGGCGAAAAAGTTGGGATTATTGGAGCGATCGGCAGTGGTAAGTCAACTCTAGTGAAATTATTACCTCGCCTATATGACGTTGATTCAGGAGACATTTTCATTGATGGGAAGAGTATAAAAGATTATCCCCTTGAGCAGTTGCGAAAAGCAATTGGGTTTATCCCGCAAAAAGCAACCCTTTTTTCTGGAACAATATTGGAAAATTTACAGTACGGTAAAGAGGATGCTGATCTTAAAGAAATTGTTAACGCATCAAAGTCAGCCAATGCTTCAGAATTTATAGAGAAGCTTGAGCAGCGTTATGAGCAGCCGTTAACACAAGGAGGGAATAATCTTTCCGGTGGTCAAAGACAGAGATTATCAATAGCGAGGGCTTTAGTTCGAAAACCATCGATTTTAATTTTGGATGATTCGACTTCAGCGGTCGACGCATTATCAGAGAAAAAGATTTTGCATGCGTTGAATACAAACTTTATGACAGCGACAACATTTATAATCTCCTCGAAAATATCCTCTATTATGAGCACTGACCGAATTTTAGTTCTTGAGGATGGAAAAATAGTCGGTAACGGAACACATCATGAATTGCTGAAAGAAAATTCCGTTTATCAAGAAATTTATTATACACAGGGTGGAAGGGGGGAAGGCTTCCATGAAACAGCAAGCCACTAGTTATTCCCCTAGAGGTCAGACAGGAACAAGAGGAAAAATGAGAGGGCCAGTTGAAAAGGCAAAGGATAGTAAAGGGACTTTAAAGAGAATTTGGCAGTACATGAAGAATGAGAAGCTTTTTCTTTTCTTGGTTATTGTTCTTGTTATTGCCACAACCTTATTAGGATTAGTTGGCCCATATATGATCGGAATCATTATTGATCAATATATTATTGCCAAAAATATTGCCGGAACAATCAAAATGGTAAGCATTCTTGCGATTATTTACCTTGTTTTTTCGATATTTACGTGGCTTCAATCCTACTTCATGATCAACATCTCCCTGAAAACAATCCGAAAGCTAAGACAGGAGCTTTTTGAACAATTGCAAAGTTTGTCTTTAAGATTTTTTGATAAGAGAAGTCAAGGGGAGCTTATGAGTAGAGTCACCAACGATATCGACCAATTGAATAATGCTTTAAGTCAGAGCGTTATTCAAATAATGTCAACCCTATTAACGGTAGTAGGTGTTATCATCGCGATGGTTTCTCTCAATTGGATGATGGCATTGATTACTCTTTGTGTCATTCCGGTGATGTTTTTTTCAACCAAAAAAATGATTAAATATAGCAGTAGTAATTTTATTAAGAGACAGCGAGATTTAGGGGAGCTTAATGGAATTGTCGAAGAGTCGATTACAGGACTTGAGGTCATTCAGCTTTTCGGAAAAGAAGATAATGTTTTTAAAAAGTTTGCTAGTGTTAATGAACGACTCAGACAGTCCTCCGCAAAGGCTGAAATGGTATCTGGTTTTTTAGGTCCGGTCAATAACTTTATTAACAATCTTGGACTTGTTTTTATCATCGCATCTGGTGCTCTCTTAACTTTAAATAATTTGGCCACGGTTGGAATTATTGCTGCGTTTGTAACATATTCCCGGCAGTTTTTCCGTCCGATTAATCAAATCTCAAGTCTGTTCAATACATTCCAAGCAGCAATTGCTGGCGCCGAGAGGGCATTTGAAATTTTGGATGAAGTTCCTGAAATAAAAGAAAATGAAGCTGCGATTCCAGTTCGAAGCTTTCGTGGCGATGTCCAGTTTTCACATGTTTATTTCGGATATTTAAAAAAACAATTAATTCTCAAAGATATTTCCATTCATGCCAAGGCAGGACAAACAATCGCTATTGTCGGTCCAACGGGTTCAGGAAAAACAACAATTATAAACCTTCTAGCACGCTTTTATGATGCAGATGCTGGAAGTGTGATGATTGACGGACGAGATATTAAAGACTACCGCTTGAAGGATGTTCGTAAAAATATCGGTCTTGTCTTACAGGAAACGTTTTTATTTTCAGGTACGATAATGGAAAATATTCGCTACGGAAATTTACAGGCGAGTGATGAAGAAGTTATTCTTGCTGCGAAAACTGCTTCTGCCCACCAATTTATTAAACATTTACCGAATCGCTATGAAACCGTTCTATCCTCAGGTGGCACAAATTTGAGTCAAGGTCAAAAACAGTTGATCGCGATTGCCCGGGCGATTTTAGCAGATGCTAGTATTTTAATTTTAGATGAAGCAACTTCCAGTATTGACACGAAGACAGAGATTGAAATTCAAACTGGTTTAGCAAATTTAATGAAAGGTAGGACAAGCTTTGTCATTGCTCATCGACTTAAAACAATTGAGAATGCCGATGTCATATTGGTGATACAGAATGGAGAGATTATAGAAAGAGGCTCGCATCAGGAGTTAATGGCAGAGAAAGGCTTTTATTATGAGTCATATCGCAACCAATTTGAAATGCTATAACGATAAAAACGTCTATTTTTTGACAGTTCAATCACTAATGTATACAACTGTAGTAGAAAACGCTATATTAGAATGAGTATAAAATAGTCTATTCTCTTATTTTAGAATAGATAGTTTTGAAAGGTGGACTTCATTTCATGGTCAAAGAAATAAATGAAACATTTTTGAAAGCAGCAAGGGGAGAAAAGACAGACTATGTGCCAGTATGGTATATGAGGCAAGCAGGTCGTTCACAGCCTGAATATAGGGCAATCAAGGAAAAATATTCACTTTTTGAAATCACACATCAACCAGAGCTTTGTGCCTATGTAACAAGGCTTCCCGTTGAGCAATATGATGTGGATGCTGCTATTTTATATAAGGATATTATGACGCCGCTACCTGCGCTTGGGGTAGAGGTTGAAATCAAGTCAGGGGTTGGCCCAGTTATCGCAAATCCGATTCGTACTTTCGCGGATGTGGAGCAGCTTGGAGAAATTAATCCTGAAGCAGATGTTCCCTATGTATTAGATACGATTAAACTTTTGACGGAGGAGCAACTTTCCGTTCCGTTAATTGGCTTTGCCGGTGCACCATTTACATTAGCAAGCTATATGATCGAAGGGGGACCTTCGAAAAATTATAATAAAACGAAAGCCTTTATGTATTCTCAGCCGGATGCATGGTTTGCTTTAATGGACAAACTTGGCAGTGCGACGATTACATACGTAAAATCACAGATAAAGGCAGGAGCAAAAGCGATTCAAATTTTTGACTCTTGGGTTGGAGCATTAAATGTGGCAGATTACCGTACCTTTATCAAGCCTATCATGACTCGCATTTTTTCAGAGCTTCGCTCAGAGAATGTTCCGCTTATTATGTTCGGTGTTGGAGCAAGTCATCTTGCCCTTGAATGGCATGATTTACCGTTAGATGTTGTTGGATTGGATTGGCGTTTACCGATTGAAGAGGCTCGTAGGAAGGGAATTACGAAAACAGTACAAGGAAATTTAGATCCAGCAATCCTTCTTGCACCTTGGGAAGTGATTGAGGAAAGAGCAAAGGCAATTTTGGATCAAGGAATGAAGCAGCATGGGTTTATCTTTAATCTTGGACATGGAGTATTCCCGCAAGTGAATCCAGAAACATTAAAGAAGCTAACGACTTTTATACATGAGTATTCAGCTAGCAAGCTACACAAATAAGATAGGCATATAAGTTGATATATCAGTATAGTTTTTGGCAAGATAATGGCTTAGAGACGTAAACATGAGGTGAACAGATAAAAATGACAAAAAAACAAATGGGTCTGCTAGTAATGGCATACGGAACTCCATACAAAGAAGAAGATATTGAGCGCTACTATACGCATATTCGTCATGGGCGAAGGCCATCAGATGAAATGTTGGAAGATTTAAAAGGACGTTATGAAGCGATTGGAGGATTATCTCCATTAGCACAGACAACAAATGATCAGGCAGCAGCTCTTCAAAAACACTTAAATGAAATTCAAGATGAGCTAGAGTTTAAGCTCTACATCGGTTTAAAGCATATCGAGCCTTTCATTGAGGATGCTGTGAAGCAAATGCATGAGGATGGAATAACAGAGGCATTAAGTATTGTTTTGGCCCCCCACTTTTCAACTTTCAGCATTAAATCCTATAATGGACGTGCCAAGGAAGAGGCAGAGAAACTAGGTGGACTAACAATTCGATCAGTGGAAAGCTGGTATAAGGAGCCAAAATTCATACAATTTTGGATCGATAAGGTGAAGCAAGCGTTTAACAGCATGACTGAAGATGAACGAAATAATGCCGCTTTAATCGTTTCCGCACACAGCTTACCAGAAAAAATTCTGCAACTTGGTGATCCATATCCGAAACAGCTTCAGGAAACAGCAGATTTAATTGCTGAAGGGGCTGGTGTAAAAAATTATTATGTAGGTTGGCAAAGTGCTGGAAATACTCCAGAGCCATGGCTCGGACCTGATGTTCAGGATTTAACGAGGGAATTATACGAAGAACATCACTTCAAGGCATTTGTGTATACACCAGTTGGGTTTGTAGCTGAGCATTTAGAAGTCTTGTACGATAATGACTACGAATGTAAGGTGATTACAGACGAGCTTGGAGTAAGCTACTATCGCCCAGAAATGCCAAATACTGATCCATTATTTATTGACGCAATGGCTTCAGCAGTGCTTAAGTTAATTAATTAAAGGAGCGTTTTCCTTTGCAAATGATTTTGCTCTGACATGGTGAAATGAGCGTAATTTCCTCGTGTCGCATCATGTCAGCACAATCTTCCAACTTTTTAAAGTTACGGTTTTGCATTGGGGGTGAGCTCAGCAACAAACACTATTTAACAATAAAAACAGTCAACGATGATTGGTAAAAGAACTTTTTATGTGTCATTGATACAGCAAACTGAGTAATCTATCAAATGAAAAGAAGGCGATTTACTGTGTCAGAGAAAAAGAAAAGGGTTGTAATACTTGGGGGAGGTATTACGGGACTCACAACTGCTTTCTATTTACAGAAAGAAGCACGGGAGAAAAACTTACCACTAGAGGTTATTTTAGTTGAAGCATCACATCGATTAGGTGGGAAGATTCAAACGGTCGTGAAAGATGGATTTGTGATTGAAAGGGGTCCAGATTCATTTTTAGCTCGAAAGAAAAGTGCTTCAAGGCTTGCAGAGGAAGTAGGAATTGGGGATACACTCGTAAGCAATACTGCAGGAAAATCATATGTATTAGTGAAAGAACGGCTCCATCCAATGCCAGGCGGTTCCATTATGGGGATTCCAACGCAAATCGGACCATTTATTACAACTGGATTATTTTCTCTAACAGGAAAAATGCGGGCAGCGGCCGATTTTGTTATGCCTAAATCTGATCCTGCACAAGATCAATCGCTCGGACATTTTTTTAGACGAAGGCTAGGAGATGAAGTGGTGGAAAACTTAATTGAGCCATTATTGTCAGGGATTTATGCTGGTGATATTGATCAAATGAGTTTGATGTCCACATTTCCACAGTTTTATGAGGTAGAACAGAAGTATCGAAGCCTTGTCCTAGGGATGAAAAAGGCGACACCAGCTCCCAAGAAAAGCCCTCAGTCAAAAGGCAGTAAAAAAGGAATGTTCTTAACTCCTAAAGCTGGATTGCAAAGCTTTGTTGATGCGATTGAAGAGAGATTGGAGCCAGGAACGGTTTTAAAAGGGCAAAGAGTGGAAAAAGTAAAGAAAACCCAAACTGGTTATGAAATAAGCTTGAACAGCGGTGAGCTGTTGTTAGCGGATAGCATAGTCTCAACCGTACCGCATCAAGTATTACCGACAATATTTGCTGACTATTCATTTTTCAATGAATTTAAAAAGGTTCCGTCCACATCTGTTGCCAATGTCGCATTAGCTTTTCCAAAGGAAGCAATTGCCAACGATATTGATGGTACTGGCTTCGTCGTTTCCAGAAATAGCGATTATACGATTACTGCCTGTACTTGGGGACATAAAAAATGGCCGCATTCTTGCCCTAATGACAAAGTATTGTTGCGCTGCTTTGTTGGTCGTGCAGGTGATGAAACGATAGTAGAGCTGTCTGATGATGAGATTGTCAAAATTGTTCTTGAAGATATGAATAAAACGATGGACATTACAATGGAGCCTGAACTTGTTGTTGTATCGAGATGGAAGAACGCCATGCCTCAATATACTGTTGGACATAAAGAGCGGCTTGCGAAAGTGACTGAACAGGTGAAGCAGCAGCTACCAGGAGTCTTTATTGCCGGTGCTTCATTTGAAGGCTTAGGTCTTCCAGACTGCATTGATCAAGGAGAAGCCGCAGTCGAAAAAGTGTTGCAGTTTTTAAATTAGGCTTCGTTAAAACGATATTGTTGCACAAACAAATTTTGTTTTCTCCTCATTCATGGAATTGCAATCAATCAACATTGACATTTTATAAAGCCTGCTATTGATGGGGCTCATCGAAGAAGTATTTATTCTTTTCGAAAACAAAAAGACCAAATCCGCTGTAAAGGATTTGGTCTTTTTAAATAAGAGCAAATGTTCGTTTTTTGCTGCACTTAAATTAAAAATCGGGTGTCCTCGATTTTCATATTATTAGTATAACAAATTTTTAAATAACAGTCTATATTTTATCTGAAAATTCTTTTATATTGGAGGAACCTGGCCAGGAACGTAAAAAAGGAAGGTGAATCTTATGAAAGTGTTTCAGTGGGATTTAAACTTAAAGGTGCGATTGTTTGGAGAGGCGATTTTTAACCTTCTTTTTTGGATGTATTTCCCTTTCATAGCACTCTATTTTAGTACGGAATTAGGAAATTCTACCGCAGGAATGCTAATGACAATTCCTCCGCTTATCAGCTTGTTTGGAAGTCTCGTGGGAGGGAGTCTTGCTGATAGTATAGGGAGAAGACGTGTGATGCTAATGGGTTCATTTATTCAAGCATTGATGTTTATCCTATTTGCTCTTTCTATGTCTCCATGGCTTGATTATTTTGCTTTTATTGGTATTAGTATGGGTGGTGCGATTTATCGCCCACCAAGTGCAGCAATGGTAGCGGATTTAGTTCCTGAAGCGGAGCGACGTCAAGTCTTTGCCACTTTTACAACCGCCAAAAATATTGGGGCTGTTCTTGGACCAGCTCTTGGTGCGATATTATTCTTTCATTATCGTCATGAGCTTTTATGGACATGCTCAGCTGTATTGGGTATTTATACGCTAGTCATTTATTTTATTGTAAAGGAAACAAAACTTGATATTCAGAAGAAATCAAGACTTCGCTACATATTGAAGGCACAGTGGAGCGATTATCGGGAGATTCTTCGTGATAAAATATTCACCATATACATTTTGGCAGGTGTTTTTGCAGTTGTGACAATCATGCAGTTGGATCTCTATCTGCCGATCTATATAATAAATCATGTCCCCACACAAGTATTTATCGCTTGGAATGAATGGTCCCTTATTTTGACGAGTGAAGAAATTTTTGGTTGGATGCTTGGTTTGAACGGTCTCCTGTTTGTTTTATTTGTTCTGCCTGTTACAAAATGGCTGAAAAATCGTGATGAAAGAGATGTGTTTATTCTCTCTTCCTTTTTATCAGGAATAGGGATGCTTGCATTAGGGGGAAGTACAAATATTTGGTATTTATTTTTAATGACGATCGTTTTTACATTTGGGGAAATAGTCCGCTCACCGGTAATGGAGAGTTTTGTAAGCCGTTATGCACCACGGGAATCAATTGGTAAATATATAGGAGCGGACAGTTTGCAATATACGGTTGGTAGATTTCTAGCACCAGTAACTTTATTTTTATCTGAATGGCTTGCCCCAATTTGGATTTTAACCATTCTTTTTGCGTTCTCGTTGTTAAGTATTTTGCTCTATATTCACTTATTTAAAATGTTTTCTGTTGACAAATCAACTGAGTAGGGTAAAATAGCAATTGTACTTACTGACTAATTTGGACATTTGGTCAAAAGAGGTGATGAAATGGTCGTTGATAGAAGGAAAATGATTGTTGATGCAGCAACTAATTCGTTTTCTCAATTTGGTTTTAAAGCAACAACGATGGATCAAGTTGCAAAAATTGCTAATGTTGGCAAGGGCACGATCTATACTTTCTTCAGTACAAAGGAAGAACTCTTTGACGAGATTACGAACAGTCTTATTAAGGAGATGAAAATAGCGGCCGAAGAGGCAATCGATGAAACATTGACTTTTCAAGAAAATGTCCACAGAGCTCTTTATCGCATCTTGGAGTTTCGTTTGGAACATCAGCTCACAATCAAGCTTTTTCAGGAAGGGAGAGAAATGCGTACTCCTGCTGCAATGGAAGTGATAGAACGAATTGAAAAGGCGATTTTAAATTTTATCAAAGATAAAATTGAGAAGGCCATCAATAAAGGTGAAATACAACGATGCGATCCGGAACTCACTTCTTTTGTTATGTTGAAGCTGTACGTTGCTCTTATTTTTGATTGGGAAAAGAACCATGAGCCACTGTCAAAAGAAAAAATTGCCAAAGTGTTAGAGCAGTACATTTTTGAAGGATTATCCAAATAGGTAATCCTTGATTTTTTTAAAGAAATGACCATATGAACAAAACGGTCAATTATTACGGAGGTTGGGGATGAGACATTTGATGAAGGCAGAATTAAGTTCATTAGTAAAAAATAAAAAGCTGTTAATTCCTGTGATTGCGATATTATTTATTCCAATTCTTTATAGCGGGATGTTTTTGTGGGCTTTTTGGGACCCTTATGAGCATTTAGCAGATCTT
This sequence comes from Robertmurraya sp. DFI.2.37, assembly GCF_029211245.1. NCBI lineage: Bacteria > Bacillati > Bacillota > Bacilli > Caryophanales > Bacillaceae > Robertmurraya > Robertmurraya sp. DFI.2.37. Next base: position 17,525 of record NZ_JARGEJ010000005.1, read on the forward strand.
CCTGTCGCGATTGTCAATGAAGATAGAGGGGCGAGTTATGGTGAGAAGGATTTAAAATTAGGGGATGAATTGGTAGATAAATTAAAGGATAGTGAAGAATTCAAGTTTGAATTTCTTGGGAAAAAAGAGGGTTATGAAGGTCTTGAAAAGCAAAACTATTATTTGCTTGTGGAAATACCAGAAAACTTTTCTGAAAATGCAACAACATTAATGGATAAAGAGCCGCAAAAGCTCGAATTAATTTATGTTCCAAATGAAAGCTATAACTTCCTTGCAGCCCAAATTGGTGGCACAGCTATTGAAAAAATAAAAGCTTCCATTTCAGAAAAAATTACCGAAACTTATGCAGAAACGGTTTTCTCTAACATTGAGGATTTAGCATCCGGTCTCAATGAAGCGAGTGACGGTGCAGGAAAAATTAACGATGGCTCTGAACAATTAAAGGATGGTACGAATGAGCTGCATACTCATCTTGCTGAATTAGCAAGCAAAGCGATTACCTTTAATGAAGGGATGAAAAGCGCAAACTCAGGATCTAAGGATCTATCAACTGGAGTTCAATCTTTGAATGAAGGTTTGGGTGAATTGGAAAAAGGATTTTCCACATTAACAACAGCTTCACAAGAAATTTCCAAAGGGAATACTGAGCTTGCGAAAGGAATCTCTGAAGCAAAAGCCGGTATTGAAGAGATAGATCAGAAAATACCTGAGATGACAAAAGGTACAGCAGGTCTTGCCCAAGGGGCAGCACACCTGTCGAACTCTTTGGATACATGGCAGGCGGAAGCGAAAAATGTAAGCGGCGGAATGATGATGCTCAAGCAGCAGCTTGAAGGAGTATTATCTATGCTGGAGCCAGCTCAGCAAAAAGAACTAGAAGGGATTTTAAACTCTCTAACAGCAGGTACCTCAAAATTGGCTGAGGGGGCAGGACAAATCTCGCAAGGGGCAGATACTCTTTCAAGTAATTTGACTTTATTATCCGAGAAGCAAACACAGCTTGAAACGGGTGTCCACAGACTTGCTGAGGGAAGTAAAGCTCTCCATGAAGGTTCTAGGAAAATAGTTGAGGGTCAAAAACAATTTCAATCTGGAATGGGAACATTTGCACAAAAATTTTCAGAGGCAAAAGCGGGAGCAAACGAATTAGCGGGTGGTGCTTCTCTTTTATCAAGTGGATTAAATGAATTGAGTGATGGAACGGATAAAATTACGACCGGTGCCGGGCAATTAGAGGAAGGGGCAAAAGAGTTAGCAGATGGTACGGTTGAACTTGCAGATGGAAGCAGTGAATTGGCCGATAAACTAGCTGATGGCGCAGAGGAAGCATCCGCTGTCGAGGCTAATGATAAAACTTATCATATGATGGCAGCCCCAGTCGATATTCAAGATGAAAAAATAAATGAAGTTCCAAACTATGGTACCGGCTTTGCACCATATTTTATCTCACTCGGTTTATTCGTTGGAGCACTTTTGCTTTCCATTGTTTTTCCGTTAAGGCAGCCTGCTGCAGTTCCGAAAAACGCCTGGACTTGGTTCGCAAGTAAATTTGCGATCCTTTCAGGAATTGGCATTATTCAAGGGTTGATTGCAGCAGCGGTTTTAATGACTGCTCTAGGATTAGAAGTGAAAAATATACCATTATTTTTATTGTTTGTTGTTGTTACAAGCTTAACTTTTGTAGCGCTTATTCAATTTTTTGTAACGGCCTTTGGCGATCCGGGTAGATTTATTGCGATTTTAATTTTGATTTTCCAATTAACGACAAGTGCTGGAACTTTCCCATTAGAATTAATTCCGAGATTCCTGCAGCACTTTAATGCTTTCTTGCCGATGACCTATACGGTTCAAGGCTTAAAGGCAGTTATTTCTAGCGGTGATTATGGATTTATGTGGCAAAATTTATTTGTATTGATCGGGTTTATGTGCTTGTTCCTTATCGGCAGCCTATCTTACTTTAGACTTAAACATAAACGTCAATTTGAAATACTTGTAAAAGAGTAAAAAAGAGCCAGTTGTCATTTGACAACTGGCTTTTAAATTTGGAAGGGATTATGGAACAAAATGCAGATGCATTTTGAAAGAAAACTAATAACCATATTGAATTACGACGTTTAATTGAGTTAAAGAAAGAATTACAGGGTCCTTCATAAATCTACCGCAGTCACCCATACTTAGTTTGAACGACTTGCCATTAGCGAAGCTTTTATAAATTTGTAACACCTAGACAATGATCACATTTATTGCTATAACACTCGTGCTGTTCTTCGATCTTTGCACCACAGTCGCTACACTCTTTTGCCGGCAAATTATTGAAAAATTCAACAATGCTTTGAATCATGTTTATAGCCTCCTTCGGTTTAGGTGTTTGAAACAGTTTTAATATTAATTTAATTGTATTATAACAGTTTTGGGGTGTCAATACAGTTTTTTTATTATTTTTGTGAAATCTTATATAATGGCATTATGAGGAGGTAGGTTTATGAAATTGACGATTATTGGTTTTTGGGGCGGGTATCCGAAGGTAAATGAAGCGAGTACAGGCTATTTATTAGAGCATGATAATTTTAAACTACTGATCGATTGTGGCAGTGGGGTTTTGGCCAAATTGCAAAATTTTGTTGAGCCTGAGGAGCTTGATGCTGTCGTTATATCGCATTATCATGCTGATCACATTGCCGACATAGGGGTATTGCAGCATGCTCGTTTAATAAAAAGTTTCATCGGTGAGAAGCCGGCAACGCTTCCGATCTATGGACATCTATTAGATGAACAGGAATTTAGTAAACTAACGCATACAGGGGTTACAGAAGGAATTGCCTATGATCCGCAAAAGCGTTTAAATATAGGCCCGTTTACGATTCATTTTATAAGAACGAATCATCCAGTCCCATGCTTTGCCATGAGAATTGAAGCAGATGGAAAGACGTTGGTTTATACTGCTGATACCTCATTTAAGGAAGAGTTTATCGCATTTTCGGACAAGGCTGATTTGCTTCTTGCTGAGTGCAACTTTTTTAAGGGACAAGATGGGAAAAATGCCGGCCATATGAATAGTATTGATGTCGGTAATTTAGCGCAATTAGCGAATGTAAAAGAAGTCATTTTGACCCATTTGCCGCAATATGGAAAGCTGGAGAATCTCGTTAGTGAAGCGCAGGGAATCTACGAAGGTCCTATTTCATTAGCCCAATTTGGGAAGATTATAACTTTATAAGGAGTTGATTTAGAAATTGTTGTTTATAGATAATAAGGGGATTACAGATCCTCAAATAAACCTAGCGATTGAAGAGTATGCTTTAAAAAATTTGGATATTAACGAGACCTATTTGCTTTTTTACATAAACGGTCCTTCTATTATTATTGGGAAAAATCAAAACACAATTGAAGAAATAAATACAGAATACGTGGAAGAAAATGGGATTAAAGTTGTTCGCAGACTATCTGGTGGCGGAGCGGTTTATCATGACTTGGGGAACTTGAACTTTAGTTTTATCACGAAGGACGACGGTGAATCTTTTCATAATTTTAAAAAATTTACTGAGCCTGTTGTTCAAGCCCTTCATAAGTTAGGAGTTCATGCCGAGCTTAGCGGCCGTAATGACATAGTGGTTGGAGACAGAAAAATATCTGGCAATGCCCAGTTTTCTACACGTGGAAGAATGTTCAGCCACGGGACACTTATGCTTGATTCGGAAATTGATAATGTTGTTGCAGCATTAAAAGTGAAAAAGGATAAGATTGAGTCAAAGGGGATAAAGTCGATTCGCAGCAGGGTTGCCAATATTTCAGAATTCCTTAATGAAAAAATCTCAATTGAGGATTTCCGTGCTTTGCTGTTAGAATATATTTTCGGAGGCAAAGAAAATATTCAGGAATATGTTTTAACAGAGAAAGATTGGGAGAATATTGATCAGCTTTCAAAGGAGCGCTATCAAAATTGGAATTGGAATTATGGCAAGTCGCCAAAATTTAATTTGCAGCATTCTCATCGTTTTCCTGTCGGCAGCATTGATGTGCGCTTAGAAGTAAATAAAGGAATGATCGAAAACTGCAAAATTTTTGGAGATTTCTTTGGGGTAGGAGATGTGGCAGATATCGAACAAAAATTGCTAGGCATACGCTACGAGAAAGCTGAAATCGATAAAGCTCTTGCTGATGTTGATATTAAACATTATTTTGGCAATATAACAAAAGAGGAGTTTAGTCAATTAATTTATTAACGATGTCTACTGGACATCGTTTTTTTTTAGAAAAACGATTTATTTTCTGTATGCCTAAATAAAAAGTAAAAGGGAGGAAATTTTTCTATTTTAATATTTTAAAAATTCGATTATGTATGCGTTTTCTATTGAAGAGGTGATCTTCTTTTAATATAATATATTTGTGATTTATTAAAAATTTGTGAACATTTCTCAAATTTATGGAAATCAGCATGAAGGTACGCTCCACCTAGTTATTCTATGAAGTTTTTTTTGGGAAATTCTTCACAATAAACAAAGGGGATGGAGTAGATGAATTTATCTTCTCAACTGCACGAAACGGCAAAAAGAGTGCCTCATAAACCAGCATATTATTTTCAAGATCAGCCAAGCACGTATGCAGAGTTGGATGGGGCGATTACGAAGTTTGCTTCTGGATTGGAAAAGCTGGGGGTAAAAAAAGGTGATCATGTGGGTCTGCTATTGGGGAATTCACCTTTTTTTGTTATTGGAATGTACGGGGCATTGCGTCTTGGGGCAACTGTTATTCCGATTAATCCAATCTATACACCTGACGAAATTGGCTACATTTTGAACAATGGTGATGTGACGACCGTCATTGCCCTTGATTTATTAGTACCATTAGCAGAAAAAATGCATCACACGCTTCCAAAAGTAGAGCATTATATTGTTTGTGAAACACCGGAGGGAAAAGGAACTAGTAACAGTCAATTATCGATCTACACTAAATTGAAATCGTTTTCAGAGATTGTTGCATTAGGACAGTTGAGTTTTCAGGTACCTGAAGTAGAGGAGGATGACGTGGCGCTCATTTTATATACCTCGGGAACGACAGGGAAGCCTAAAGGCGCCATGCTAACACATAAAAATCTTTATTCGAATGCTAGAGATGTGGGCATTTATCTTCATATGAATGAAGATGATCGAGTGATTACAACATTGCCGATGTTTCATGTTTTTTGCTTAACAGTTTGCTTGAATGCTCCGTTGTTAAGTGGGGCAACAATCCTTATTGATCCAAAGTTCAGTCCTAAGGAAATTTTTCGATTGGTTAAAAAATATGAAGCAACGGTCTTTGCTGGAGTTCCAACGATGTACAATTTTTTGTACCAATATCCAGAAGGTGAGCCGAAAGATTTACAGTCTTTACGCCTATGTATTTCTGGAGGAGCAGCGATGCCGGTTGCTCTGTTAAAGAGCTTTGAAGAGAAATTTAAAGTTGTTATTTCAGAGGGGTATGGCCTTTCAGAAGCAGCACCTGTTACATGTTTTAACCCGCTGGATCGCCCAAGAAAAGCAGGCTCTATCGGCCAGTCAATTGTCCATGTTGAAAATAAAATCGTTAATGAGTTAGGAGAAGAGGTACCTGTCGGACAATCTGGAGAATTAATTGTTCGTGGTCCAAATGTTATGAAAGGCTATTATAAAATGCCGGAAGAAACAGCAGCGACGATTCGTGATGGCTGGCTTTATACAGGTGATATGGCCATGATGGATGAGGAAGGCTATTTCTATATTGTTGATCGCAAAAAGGATTTAATTATTGTAGGCGGCTACAATGTATATCCGCGTGAGGTTGAGGAAGTGTTATATAATCATCATGAAATTGTTGAGGCAGCGGTTATTGGTGTTCCTGATCCGGACCAAGGTGAAGCAGTGAAAGCATATGTCGTAAGCAATAATCCTGATTTGACAGAAGAGGCGGTTATAAGCTATGCCAAAGAACATCTAGCAAAGTATAAAACACCAACTCTTATTGAGTTTTTGCAAGAGCTCCCGAAAAATACAACAGGAAAAATTTTGCGCAGAGCATTGAAAGAGCAAGTGCTAAAAAATTGAAAACTCGGGATTGTCCATAAAAGCGGAGAAAGCACTGAAAGTATTTGTACGAACAAAGAAAGGGGTCATTGCTCGAGTGCTAGGTTTTGATTAAAAGCAGCGAACAAAGAAAAGCTTCTTTTTACTATGCTATGAGATAAATTAATGGATAAAGGCAGTGAGAATTCAATTCGAACTGCCTTTTTTATGTTGCGTTTGTTAAACATTGCTGATAAAGGCATGTAACAACTCTTGTAAATGCTTGATCTTTTCATTACCTCTTTCTACGTCGTGCGCCAAGCAGTTGAATCATCTAATTGGCATTCCCTCCGCATGGAATTCTTGCTGTTTAAAAAGGAACAAAGTTTCGTATTGACCTCAATCATCGCTTTCATTGCAAATGACGGTAAAAATGGATAAATATTATTTTCAAAAAATTTTTAACTTTATGCAAAAACACTTGAAATAATATAGAAGATAATTATATAATTCTAGTTAAATATTATTATTTAGTACATGAAAGCATAAAAGCTTCAAAGCAGAAAAGTAAATAAAAATGGGGGAACAGAATAATGTTGAAAAAATTAAAAACAGTAGCTGCTGTTGGGATGATGGGAGCACTTATTTTGAGTGGCTGTGGTTCTTCGGAGGAATCTAATGGGGACGGCGGAAGTGGTGATTCTGAAAAAACATATAAAGTGGGGATTTCTCAGATCGTAGCTCATCCTTCTCTTGACGCAGCGACGGTTGGATTTAAAAAAGCGCTCGAAGAGGCAGGGTTAAAAGTTGAATATGATGAGCAAAATGCACAAGGTGAAATGCCAAACGCACAAGCTATTGCAAGCAATTTTGTCGGTGATAAAGTCGATTTGATCTTTGCCAATGCGACACCAGCTGCTCAAAGTGCTTTAAATGCAACGACTGATATTCCGATTGTATTTACGTCTGTAACAGATCCGGTTGGAGCAGAGTTGATTGCGTCTTTTGAAGAACCAGGTGGTAATGTAACCGGAACAAGTGATATGTATCCAGATGCTATTCCAAGCACGGTTAAGTTCATTGTTGAAGACTATGGGGCAAAATCAATTGGGACTATTTATAACACCGGTGAGCAAAACTCCATCGTCCAGATTGATGAGATGAAAAAAGCGTTGGAGGGAACAAGCGTTGAGTTAGTAGAAAGATCTGTGGCAACTTCTGCAGATGTCAAACAGGCTGCTGAATCTTTAATCGGGAAAGTAGATGCCATATACATCATTACCGATAATACTGTTGTGTCTGCCCTTGACGCTGTCATCCAAGTTTCAAATGACAATGATATTCCGTTGTTTGTTGGCGAAACAGATTCTGTTGAAAAGGGAGCCTTTGCTGCATATGGGATTTCTTATGAAGCAATTGGTTACGAAGCTGGAAAAATGGCTGTTGAGATTTTAAAAGGAGAAAAGACTCCTGCAGAGATTCCTGCACAATATCCGACAGAGGTTAAGCTAGTAATCAATAAAAAAGCTGCAGAGGAAATGAATGTAGAATTGAAAGAAGAATGGAACGATATTGCGCAATTTTTAGAGTAGGTAGCAATCCAGGGCTTTTCGCAAATGGAGAAGCCCTTGGTTTATATGAAAGAATTTAACTTAATGACTCACCTAGTGTGAGGAATTTGCGTTTTTCTTGCTGTAAGTAAGAAAGTATTATAAATAATTTAGACTTTTAAAATTGTCTAGTTCCAGCGCCTCTCAAACTTCAGGTACTCCCCAGTTTATACGGTGATGAGCGAGGCGCTTTCACTTTTCTATTTGAAAGGGAGATTTTATGTTTACTGCAATCTTTGGTTCTGTCGAAGCGGGCGCTATGTATGCCCTCATGGCTTTGGGAGTATATTTATCATTTAGAATATTAGATTTTCCTGACCTAACGGTGGACGGGAGTTTTGTAACTGGAGCTGCTGTAGCTGCTGTCTTTATTATGGGGGGAATGAATCCCCTCTTGGCGACATTATTAGCGATGGTAGCAGGCTTTTTGGCTGGATGTGTAACGGGTCTTCTTCACACAAAAGGGAAAATTAATCCTTTGCTGTCAGGAATTTTAATGATGATTGCCCTCTATTCGGTCAATTTGAGAATTATGGGGAAATCGAATATCTCTTTGTTAAACCAAGAAACTCTTCTCACCCAATTTACTGATTTTTGGAAGAGCTTAAAAATTGATGATGCAATCCAATCTCTTTTCCATACTCTCGGACTTTCGAGTTTTATTCCGAAAACATGGGGAATTTTAGTGATCATGCTTATTCTTGCCTTTATTGTCAAAGTGTTCATCGACCTATTCTTAAAAACCGATATTGGTTTGGCGATTCGGGCAACGGGTGATAACGAGACAATGATTCGGAGCTTTTCTGCTAATACGGATCATTTGAAAGTGCTAGGGTTAGGAATTTCAAACGCTCTTGTTGCATTATCTGGAGCTTTAATTGGGCAGTATAGTGGGTTTAGCGATGTTGGGATGGGGATCGGTATGATTGTGATTGGTCTCGCATCTGTGATTATCGGTGAAGCGGTTTTTGGTGCAAAAACGATCGTGAGAGCAACTCTCGCCGTGATTGGTGGGGCCATTTTATACAGGGTGATTGTTTCTCTTGCGCTGAGGGTTGAATTTTTGGAGACGGGAGATATGAAGCTTATTACCGCCTTTATTGTCGTCTCTGCTCTCGTTATTCCGAAAATGATTGAGTGGCAAAGAGATAAGCAAAAGAAGAAAAAAAGATTGCTTGCATCGAAGGAAAAAATGAATGATGAAGAGAAAAGTGGTGAGAGCCTTGCTGCAATTAAAACAGATTTATAAAGTGTTTAACGAAGGAACACCAGATGAAAAAATTGCCCTTGATCATATTAATCTTGTCCTTGAATCAGGTGACTTTGTTACGGTCATTGGCAGCAATGGAGCAGGAAAATCGACGTTAATGAATATGATTTCCGGCAAGCTTATCCCGGATCTCGGCGTTGTAAAAATTGATGGCTATGATGTGACAACGGAAAAAGAGCATCGACGTTCAAGGTTAATTGGCCGGGTCTTTCAGGATCCGATGGCGGGGACAGCACCATCGATGACAATTGAAGAGAATTTAGCCCTTGCACATGCAAGAACACGTTCTCGTCGTTTAAAAATCGGTGTATCAAAAAAGAAACGAGAATTTTTTAAGGAAAAGCTCGAGATTCTTCATTTAGGTTTAGAAAATCGGCTTGAGGCAAAGGTTGGCCTTCTATCTGGCGGTGAGCGCCAAGCATTATCTTTATTAATGGCAACCTTTACGGAACCGAAAATTTTATTATTGGATGAGCATACAGCGGCACTTGATCCTTCCCGGGCGGAGCTGATAACAAGGTTGACGAAGGAAATTGTTCATGAATTTAAGCTTACAACATTAATGGTTACCCACAATATGGAGCAAGCATTGGAGCTGGGCAACAAATTGATTATGATGGATAAAGGACAAATTATTTTTCAGGCAGATGAGAAACAAAAACAGCAGTTGACAGTAGAGAAGCTCTTGGAAGAGTTCCAACGCATTCGCGGGGAAAAAATGAGCAATGATCGAGCAGTTTTAATTTAATTGCTTTGTTTAACGATATTGTTGATAAGCGATTTTTGGCACAGTTCGTGTGAAACGAAGATTTCACATGCTTTTTCAGCATAGCTGCAAGAGGGGGAAATGAGCAAAATCTACACCAACACCGTGCTAATATATTATATGGGTAAAGAGTGCTGTCACTTATTGCGACAGCACTTTAGCATGTTACGGGTAATGCATCACTAATTGGTAGGTAGTGAGCATGCTGCTGTTATTTTTATACGTATGTGTTTTATTAGCAAGGAAGCGGATGGAGTCACCAGAAATCAGGTTAAAGCTTTCGTCGCCAATGAGTATTTCAAGCTCACCCCTGACAATAGTAATATACTCTTCAAGGCCTTCGTTATGCTTTTCAGATAGATGAGTACAGCCTGGTTCGATTTCAACGGTGAAAATTTCAAACTTTTTTCGTGGATCAAAAGGAAAGATAGGGTAAACGCGATAGTTTCCATTGCTTTCTGTAACCGGAACTATGCTGCTTTGTTTAACGACGATAACATTAGAAGTCTCCTCCTTAATTAATGAAGAAAAGGAAACCTGCAAACCTCTTGCAATTTTCCATAAGGTTGAAACAGTTGGATTTGAATCCCCTCGTTCAATTTGGCCAAGCATTGCTTTACTAACGCCCGTTAATTCTCCGACTTGCTCTAAGCTGTAGCCACGACTTTTTCGAATGCTCTTTAAATTATCCGCAATATTTTTTTGAATATTTTCCATTTTTCCTCCTATACTCTTGTATAATATAGCGTACATATGTATAATATATTTTATCAATTCCGGAAGATTTATGCAAATTTGCAATAAAGAAAGAGGGATTAGGAGGTTGGAGATATGTCAGAGATGGTGTTAAATAAATCGGCTACTGAGTTCAGACGAGGATTTCAAGCGGGGATTACGATTGCGATTGGTTATTTTCCAGTAGCTCTAACGTTTGGATTATTAGCGAAGACAACAGGATTATCCTTTGGAGAGACACTTCTCATGAGCTTGATTGTCTATGCGGGGGCCGCTCAATATATTTCTTTAAGTTTATTAACTTTAGGAACTGGTACATTTGAAATCATTTTAACTACGTTTATCGTGAATATTCGTCATTTTTTAATGTCAGCTTCATTGAATGAAAAGAGTGAAGATGAACCTCCTTTGACAAAGGCAGCGTATGCATTTGGCATAACGGATGAAACATTTTCGGTAGCCGCTGTGAAGGAAGGAACTGTTTCAGCAGGGTATATGTTTGGCCTAAATATGATTGCCTACTTAAGCTGGGGCATTTTTTCTGGAGTTGGTTATATGGTCGGTTCAAGTTTGCCGAAAACATTTCAAGAAGGAATGTCGGTTGCCCTTTATGCCATGTTCGTTGGATTGTTAGTTCCGTCGATGAAGAAGGGGATGAAAGTCGTATATTTGGCCGTGTTGGCAGCTATTTTTAATACTGTTTTTACAATAACCAATGCTTTATCAACAGGCTGGGCAATTGTCTGTGCTACTTTGCTCTCTGCGGTCATTGTGGAGTGGGTTGTATTCATTAGGGGAAGACAGAGGAGGATGAAAAATGAACAGTGAAATCGTGTGGATGATTATTGGCATGGGAGTGGTTACCTTTATTCCAAGGATGCTGCCATTTGTTCTTTTTCGTGGAAAAGAATTGCCTGAATTTCTTCAAGGTATTTTAAGGAATGTTCCCTACGCAACGTTGGGGGCCCTTATTTTTCCTGGGATTTTTTTTATTCAAGAGGATATTTGGTATGGAGTGCTAGGTGCTGCTGTTGCTTTTGCTATTGCTTTCCTTGGTGCAAATGTGATTGTTGTCGTCTTAGGTTCGATCGCTGTCCTTTCTCTCTATTCTCTGCTCTTTTAATCTTTGATTGCGTGAGAATGCTTAACAATCGTTTTTCATGCTGTTTTTAATGAAAAATGGTCTCCCTTTACGTGGTGTTAACGTATGATTTGAAAATTTTGAGATGATAATAGAAAAGTCTCAGTTCTAAATGTTTTTTTTGCTACTAAAATGATAATAGAGGGGTTGTACCATTAAACTCGTTGAACAACGTGAAGGGGGAGTGACATGGCGAGAAAAATTGGTCTATACGGAATCATTGCCTACATCCTTTATGGCCTGTTTTTTTATTGGTATTTATTTTATTTTGCTGATACAAGCCTGCCGTTTGAATATGAAGGCTCAAAAGCAGATCCAGCAACATTTTTAAATGGACGGGAGCTCATGCTGAGTGAGGAGTATTCCAAAATAAGAAATTTATTATTTTTTTTGAGCACCCCTTTTGAATGGCTCTTTTATTTATTTGTGCTGTTAGCAGGTTTCTCAGGTGCTTTTAAGAAATGGGCGGGGCAGTCTTCAAAGTATAAAATCGTTCAGACTGCAATATATACGATTTGGCTTACTTTTTTTGCATTTGTAGCCACTTTCCCATTAAGCTATATTAGCTATTCTTTGTCAAAGTCTTATAATATTTCGACACAGTCATTTTCATCATGGATGAAGGATGAGCTAATTGATTTTTGGATTAATTTTGGAACGATGTTTATTATCGTTGCAGTCCTTTACTGGCTTATGAAAAAAAGTCAAAAGAGATGGTGGTTGTACGCATGGTTATTATCTGTGCCGTTTACCCTGTTTGTAATGTTCCTACAACCAGTCGTGATTGATCCTTTGTACAATGATTTTTATCCATTAAAGGATAAACAATTAGAGGAGAAGATACTAGAGCTTGCAAGTGAAGCAAATATTCCCTCAGAGCATGTGTTTGAAGTGAATATGGCAGAAAAAACGAATGCGCTTAATGCCTATGTTACTGGTATTGGCTCAAATTCTCGTATTGTGCTATGGGATACGACGTTAAATCGTTTAAATGATGAACAAATTTTATTTATTATGGCCCATGAAATGGCACATTATGTTGAAAAGCATCTCTATATTGGGATTGCTGGATATTTGTTTTTATCATTAGTAGGATTGTACTTAACCTATCGACTTATGAATTATGTTGTAAATAGGTGGGGAGAAGCACTAAAAATTCCTTCAGTGCACGATATTCGCTCATTTCCACTTTTCTTGATGATTTTATCGATGCTTCTATTTGTATCTAGCCCTGTTTCCAATCTTGTTTCAAGATACCAGGAGACAAGAGCAGATCGGTATGCCATTGAAATGACTGGCAATACGGAGGCTGGGATCGAGACCTTTCAGGAGTTAAGCAAAGCGGGTCTAAGCCAAGTGAATCCGCCGCTTTTAGTGAAAATTTTCCGTTATGGTCATCCAACGATGCTTGAGCGCATTTCAATGATAGAGGAGTATGAAATTGAAAAGATGAGACAGAGTGAAGAGTAGTGAAGGTTGTATCACGCTGTGAATAAAGCAGAGAGTCCGGTCTAGGGCTCTTTTTTAGGTGGAAGGGGCTGCGAAGCTTATATTTTTCCTATGATTAAAAATGTGTTCGAGTGCGAAGGAAGCAAAATTTGCTAAAAAAATCCCCGCTTAATTTGAGAGGGGAGAATCGTAAAGTATTAAGTTCCAAACCTTTGCTTGAGCTCTATATATTGTGTGGAAAGCTGAAGAAAGGTGCCTTTATCTTGCTTGTCAATTGCCTGATCAATTTGTAGAGATAACTTTTCCTTTTCAGATTTTAATAATGATTCGGATAAAACCATATCGATGTATAAGTTCAACATGAATGCTTCCTTTTTACGATTCATTGCACCGGAATTCATTAGTTCTGGATAAGATTTTTCTTTCATCGAGATCACCTCTGATGCCTTTTTGATATTATATAGGATTTTTCTATAGGAATCAACTGAATTTTTATAATTTTTAGATAAATTTTTCGATAGGAAATTATGACTAATTTTTGAACGATTTGGTAATTTATAGAAATGACGTGAAATCAGCGTTATGATGGTAATGGATGGCTTTATACTGAAATTTTTTGGTTTGACTGAGAAGAAAGGCCTATTTTCAGTTTAACATGGTTCAGTAGCAAGCAAATTAATTTGATTATAAGGAGATTAAGAAATGGAAAATGAAAAGCTAATCATTGAGGAATATGAAATTAATTCCTCCACAGCCATTGTGATGCCAATCGAATATGGGAGTAAAATTTTCTCGAAAATTTATGAGCTTGAGGAGGAGATGATCTCCCCATTTAAACCGTTCGAACTTGTAAAGGAAAGTTGTTATAGCTTCGGGAGCACTTATGAAGGAAGAAAAGCTGCCACTAAGAGACTCATCGGGGCATCCCATAAAGTCCCCATTGCGATTTCCCCGCTTATCTACCTTTTCCCAACAGCATCACCTGAAAACCCTCATTGTGTTTGGGTAGCTCATGAACATATTCTTGATTACAGAAAAGGAAAAGATAATAGTACAACGATAATTAAAATCCAAAGCAATCGATACATTCCCCTGCCGATTTCAACTCGCTCATTTGAAAATCAATTGCTCCGTACGCTGATGTTAAAGTCCACTCTTTCAAAAGGCGCTGAACAATCGATTTCAAGAGCATTTTACGCGAAAAAGTTTCGAAAACAAAAAGCTGCTGCCGAAAACTCTGAACTTTATGATTGGGAATGAGCATGGCTATGAATATTGAGATGTGTTAAATAGAACTCTAGCAGTTCTTGTACTTTGTTGCGAATTCTTGGGTTGAAATAATTATGTTGCTCTTCGTAGCCCTTGTAGAGAAACGTATACATAGTAAATGCCTCATCTCTTTTTAATTCAAATACCTTAAGATTATTTTGCTTCATATACTTTTTTATTTGAGCTAATTCTAATTGAATGGTCTTCATCGATTTTTCAATGAGATTTATATAAGGTTGCTTTAACTTAAATGGTCCTTGATTAATCAATTCTAAATCTCGATTTAAAATGGTGAGGACCATGGGCAAGTAGATCGCCTTTTCAATGATGTCCCGCTCTTCCTCAGGGATTCTAGTCATAATCGTTCACCTCAACATTTTATAAAAAACAAACATGTGTTCGCTTTTTATTTTATATAAAGTATATGCATTTGACAAGAGAAGATGCATGAATCTTATTTTTACGCTATGCTATATCAGGTTGTAGAGGTTTCCTTAGTTACTCTTGCTATTTAATATATTGGACAGGGAAGGGTAATCGTAGTTAAACAAACAAAGAATCTAAAATAAAGTTATTTTCATAATTTACAAAAAAATGTGCAAAAAAGAAGGATAATATATTTCAATTATCGAAATAAAAGGAAGATTGAAATATGGAGGGATGAAAATGTCGAAAAGGTATTTAAAAGCTGAAGATTTATATGTGTTGAAGTCAGTAGCAGATCCACGTTTGAGTACAAATGAAACAGATCTAGTATACGTGGAAACGAGCATTTCAGAGGAGAAGGATGAGTATGTTTCAAATCTTTTTTACATAAATGTTGAAGAAAAAAATCATCCAGTGCAATGGACTTATGGAAATGATCGCAATCATTCGCCGCGCTGGTCGCCAGTCGGGGATAAGCTCGCCTTTGTTTCAAATCGCAGTGGGAAGAATCAAATTTATGTGATAGATGTAAACGGTGGAGAGGCACGGCAAGTGACCACTTCAATTTATGGTGCCTCCAATCCGATCTGGTCACCAGATGGGAAAAAAATAGCTTTCAATGTATCATTACGTGAGGATGAGAAATTAGAGGATACAGATAAGAAAGAAGAGAAAAAAATAGTCCCGCTTGAAGTAGATAAAATGAAATATAAGTCTGATTCCTCCGGTTTCTGGGTTGGGAAATATTCGCAAATTGCGATTGTGGAATTGGAAACAGGGAAAACGGAATTAGTAACAGAAGGAAATCGTGATTATCAGCTGCAAGGCTGGTCACCAGATGGGAATTCATTGGCAGTAACAGCAGATTTTAGCGAGAATTTAGATTTTTCTTTTGTGAGTGATCTATTCCTGCTTGAATTGGAAACGAAAAAATTCGAAAAGATCACACCGGGGACTGGTTATTTTGGCGGAGCCACTTGGTCTCCAAACGGGAGATATATCGGCATACTTGGCCATGAACGTGAATATGAAAATGCTACATTAATGAAAATTTGGGTTTATGATACTGAACAAAAGGAACTCTCCTGTCTTACAGCGGAGTCTGATTTGCTTATAGGAGATTTTGCGATTGGCGATTTTCACCAGGGAGCCGTTTCACCAGGGATACTCTGGGCTGAAGATAATGAAAGTTTTTATTTTCTGGCATCTGATTATGGAAATACAGTCGTATATTATGGATCTTTAAAAGGTGAGATGTATCCTGCTCTACTAGATCGTCAGCATGTTTATGGACTTACAACTGGAGGAGCGCTAAATCGCGCAGTTGTCGCGATTAGTAAGCCGACATTACAAGGTGAACTATTTTTATTAGACGTTCCCACAGGGGAGCTTACCCAGTTAACAAATGTAAATAGTGAGTATGCAAATGAAGTCGCGTTAGCTGAAGTTGAGGAAATTCAGTTCAAATCTAAGGATGATTGGGATCTTCACGGCTGGTTGATGAAACCTGCACAGTTTGAGGAGGGGAAGAAATATCCACTTATTCTTGAAATCCATGGCGGACCACATGCGATGTATGCTAATTCTTATTTCCATGAATTTCAAATGCTTGCGGCGGAGGGATACGCTGTCCTATTCATTAATCCAAGAGGAAGCCATGGCTATGGTCAAAAGTTTGTCGACGCCGTCCGTGGAGACTACGGTGGAAGAGATTATGCTGATTTAATGGAAGCTGTCGATTATGTATTAGAAAACTACGATTTTATTGATGTGAATCGTTTAGGGGTAACTGGAGGCAGTTACGGCGGCTTCATGACAAATTGGATTGTTGGTCATACAAACCGCTTTAAGGCTGCTGTGACTCAACGTTCGATTTCCAATTGGATTAGCTTTTATGGAGTGAGTGATATCGGTTATTACTTTAATGCATGGCAAATTAAAAGTGAACTTGAAGATGCTGAAACGTTGTGGAAGCATTCTCCGCTTGCTTACGTTGGCAATGTGGAGACGCCGCTTCTTATTTTGCATAGTGAGAAGGATTTCCGTTGTCCCATTGAACAAGCTGAGCAACTATATATTGCTTTAAAGCACCGAAAAAAGGAAACGAAATTCATTCGTTTTCCGGAGTCTAATCATGAACTTTCACGCAGCGGAAAACCTAGCTTAAGAATCGCCCGTTTACATTACATTTTAAATTGGTTTAAAGAGTATATTAAATAGAGAGAACATTTAACCGCAAAGCTTCTTGTTTTGCGGTTCTTTCATTCTCAATAAGATTTTTGCACATCTAATCCGCTTAAAATAGAAAAAAATGCCCATTTTTGATACTCTAATATTATGGAAGAAAGCCGGGGTATTGTGAGCAAAAATAGGTATAATCATTTAAAATGAAACTTCTTTAGTGCAAAAAGTGTCTAATATAGTAGAAATTTGTGGATTGATGAAGCATACGATTTAAATCTGTTGAATGGAAGGTATTTAAATGAGATACGAAAAACAAAGGCGAAAGAAAAAAAGAAAGTGGAAAGTGGTTCTGCTACTTCTTTTTCTAAGTATTGCCGCTCTACTAGGATACAGCTATTTTCAATACCAGCAAGGATTATCTAAATCATTGGAAAAAGCTGAGGGCAATTCGATTTTACAAAAGGACTATGAGTTTAATGGCAAAAAGGATCGCTATGGAGGAATAAATATTTTGTTATTAGGTAGTGATTCCCGAGGAGAAGAAAAGGCTCGAACGGATACGATCATGATAGCAAGATATCATCCGGAGGAAGGAACATACAAGCTGATCTCTGTTATGAGAGACTCATATGTCGATATTCCAGGCTATCAAAAAAGTAGAATTAATACTGCCTTCGCTCGCGGCGGTCCAGAATTGCTTCGAGAAACACTCAAGGAGAACTTTGATATTGATATCCAGTATTACGCTATTATTGATTTTGAAGGTTTTGTTCAACTGATAGATGAAGCTTTTCCAAACGGCGTTGAAGTCGATGTTGAAAAGAAAATGTCATATAGAATTGGGGTAACACTTGAGCCGGGTCTCCAACGTTTAGACGGGGAGCATTTACTTGGCTATGTTCGCTTTCGTCATGATGCTGTAGGAGATTTTGGTAGGGTTGAACGTCAGCAAAAAGTCGTGAAAGAAATTGGCTCCCAATTGACGAATATCCAAACGATTGCCAAGCTCCCTAAATTAATTGGCGTTGTGACTCCGTTTATTAATACAAATATGGATACAGGTGATATGTTATATATTGGAAAAGATTTCTTAGCCAAGGAGAATCGCAATATTGCTTCCTTGCGTGTTCCGGTTGATGGGGCATGGTCGGATGCAAGGATCAATGGAGCGGAAGTTTTAGAACTTGATATAGAAAAAAACCGGGAAGCGATTCATGAATTCCTTGCAAATTAAAAAGGAGATATTTAATGGACGTCGATGCACTAAAAGAATGGATAACATTAGAAAATAATATCATGGAGGTCATAGATAAATATCGCTCTTTTGGACCGTTGCCCGGAATATTATTACCGATGCTTGAAGCCTTTTTACCATTTTTGCCATTAGTGGTCTTTGTAATGGCAAATGCCAATGCCTTTGGTCTCTGGTTCGGTTTTTTATATTCATGGATTGGAGCATCAGTAGGCGCATTCTTAGTTTTTCTATTGATACGTCGTTTCGGACAGAAACGTTTTCTCACCTTTTTAAAGAAAAATTTAAAAGTTCAAAAGCTGATGGCTTGGGTTGAAAGGCATGGCTTCGGACCGCTGTTCCTCCTGCTCTGTTTCCCTTTTACACCATCTGCAGTTGTGAATATCGTTGCTGGTCTTTCGAAAATAAGTGTTTATCAATATATGCTTGCTGTGCTTACAGGTAAAATGGTGATGATTTTTATGATTAGTTTTGTTGGTCATGATCTTCACTCTCTTATTACCCAGCCGATTAGAACGGCGATAGTCGGTATAGTCATTTTTATTCTCTGGTTGGTTGGAAAACAGATAGAACTTCGTTTAAACAAGAGCGTTGAAAAAGAAAAACAGCATTCATAATGTTTTCGCAAGTATTGGAGGGAGGAATTGCTTTGATGGATGATGTCAAAAAAGAGGGATTGGAATGGGTGAAAGCAATTGGGATTGGTTTAATCATCTTTGTTTTCATTCGCGCTTTTTTCTTTTCAAATTATGTTGTAGAAGGGCGCTCAATGATGCCGACTCTTGAGGACGGTAACAAGCTGATTGTAAATAAAATCGGCTTCCAAATCGGAGATTTGAAGCGATTTGATGTTATTGTTTTTCACGCTAATGAAAAGGAAGATTATGTGAAGAGAGTGATTGGATTGCCTGGAGACACAATTGAATATAAAAATGATCAACTCTTCATAAATGGAAAAAAGATGGATGAGCCTTATTTAGATAAACATCGAAATGAAATCCTCACCAAACGATTGACTGAGGATTTTACCTTACAGGAAAGAACAGGGGTTAAGGTTGTACCAGAGGGAAAGCTGTTTGTTCTTGGAGATAATCGTTTAGAGAGCTGGGACAGCCGCCAAATGGGGTTTATTTCAGTTGATCAAGTAGTTGGAAAAGTGAATTTACGCTATTGGCCGCTTGATCATATGGAAATATCTTTTTAAAATATGCGACAAATGAAGCTGTGTCAAAAGGTCGTTTGAAACGATTTTTTGATAACAGCTTTTTCTTTTGTGAAGTTTTTGGTTATTTAATAGTGGATAAAAAGGGAAACGGAAGGTAGTGACTTCTGCAGGAAAAGCGGGAGGACACTGAAAAAGTCAGTAGAAATGGCAGAGAGTTATCCATTCTCTGACTAGTAGATTTAGTATTCGGACAGAAAGAGTGAAATGAGAACGGTTCTTGTCCGAATAAGAGGGATAAACGGATAGAACTGGGGAAGTGTGAAGGGCTCCAGTTCGAATAAGCACCCAATTCAACTGACGGGAACAAATGAGAGCGGTAAAAGTTCAATTCGATCAATATCGCCAATATGAAACAAATTGTCCGAACCAACGCCATTTGCTTTCCACCTCAACAGAACGGAGGACAGCAACTCTAGAAATTCTGCAAAAAAACCGCTGAAAACCTTTTCAATCTCCTCAAAAAAGGAGGGAAAGTCGAGAGCCTGGACTAAGCGAGCGAGGGAAGCGGCTCGACCCTATCCGCGAAAAGCGCCGCCCTCCGCTCCAATCATAGAGGGAATTAAAATAGAGATACCCCTAAAAGCGATGCTTTTGAGGCATCGTCTTTCTTATCGTTTTGTTTTACTAAACAATGATAAAATGTTTTTTGGCTCAGTTCGTTTGGGTTTATTTTATCGATAAGAATGCTCAATTCCTTTTCTTTTCACCCATTCAATTTTGCACTTTGCCTTTGCCCTAATTCTTGTGTTAGAAGGATTCCAAGCATAAGATTCATTAAGAATAGTCCAATAAGTAAGAGAAGGATATGCTGGAAATTTAGCAGCAAAACAACTGGTGAAGCAATACTAGCTCCTGTTAAAAGAATAAAGGAATAAAGAGTGAGTGCTTTTGCTCGATGGCTGCCTCCTAAATTGCCAATCAATGTAATGATCGTGGGAATGAGAAGAGAAATCGAGGCAACAAATAGTATCGATAAAAGCATGAGAGCAATGAGGTTGTGAAAAATGCTCATTGCAATCAAGCTGCATATACCGATGGAAACCCCTGTAAATAGTGTCCTTTCCACACTAAATTTCTCAATCATTCTTCCTGTAAACAAGGATAAAATCGCTCCTGTTAGTCCCACTGCTCGAAGATGAAAAAGCTGCTCAGGTGACCCGCTGAGAAAACGACCGATTGCATCATAAAGTGAAACGAAAGAAAACAATATGGTGAAGGTGATCCCATAGCATTTAAGAATGGTTGTATCTTTAAGAAGTGAAGCCATGATGGATAGGGTGGAACGTTTTTCACGTAATGGTAGTTTAGATGCTGGGAGAATCAGTACACAGCATAAAAAGAGAATAAAATAGCAAATCGCATAAAAATAATAGACAGCGTTCCAAACTGAAAAAGTAGCAATGGTTGAACTGAGCAATTGGCCGATGATCCCAGCGAGCAGAAAGCCGGTATTAATAAAGACGAGGAGCAGAGTTCTTTTTCTTTCTGAGTAGAGGTCAAATGCTAAGGCAAAAGCTGCTGGAGCAAAACTTCCAAGTGTTAAACCTTGAAGAGAACGGGCAACATATAGATCGATTGCTCCTTCTGCCATCCCGACCATGAGAGTTGAGAAAACGGAAGCAAACATCCCGGTAATGATGATATTTCGTCGCCCAAATTGGTCAGAAGCAGGACCGAAATAAAGGAGTCCAATCGCATAAAAGAGGGAAAATAGGCTCCCGGCAAGAACAGCGTGATTTTCATTAATTTGCAAAGTTTGCGAAACATTTTCGTAAATCGGGATTAATGTATAAATATTGCTGGCCACAAAGATTCCGGTAATGGTTAGCAATATTGCTGTTAATTTCAATCGAATTTTCACAATAATCACCACCTATTCCACCATATGCTACAGTGGACGTTTCGGTAAGTTGTATGAGGAAAGGACGTTTTATTAAATTAAAGACTGTGCGGTTTCGTTATAAGTAAGGAAAACAAGCCAGCATTGATTTTCCACAAATTGTCCTCATGTATTAGGGTTTCATTATTAACCCAGTATTCTGCCTCTTTTAAAATCTCCAAATTCTGATTCGAGGCCGGAATTCGGAGCCAGGGATTGAATATTGGTCGATGATCTTCCGGCGCTTCTCGACAGAGGGATCATGAATTTTGGCTTTTCTTTTATAATCTGGAGGATATTCCTCAATGTAAATGGCTAACTTTTGTGAAAATGATAAATATTCTTTGTTCGAATGCACTTTTTTTATAATAATGGAAAGTAATTTACCTAGTATTATGTTGTGACGCGTTAATGGAAGAAATGATTTGCAAATTTATAGTTCTATTTCGAATGGTAGCAGATTAGCTCTGTTTAAATTGGATTTTAAATTCCTTTCATAATATGATTAGTAGTATGCTTAACAATGAAAGAGGACAAACGAGGTGCTTAGTACAATGACAGAGGGCTGTTATCGCAAAGAAATTAGTGCAGGACTGGAAGTTGAAATCGTTCTAAAGAAAGATCAACGGACAGGAATATTAACAAAAGGAACGGTAAAGGATATTCTGACTAATTCCTCCTATCATCCACACGGGATTAAAGTTCGATTAGTGGATGGACAGGTAGGAAGGGTAAAGAAAGTGAAGCTAAGCGACTAAATAAACATCGCTAGAATTCAAATACTTATAGTAGTTATCGCGCATGTAAATAAAAAAATCTCTCTTTTTAAGTTTTGTTACGTTGACTAAAAAATGGAGTTTTTTTTTGTTATTGCAAGGTACTAGAGCTCCAATAAGGAAGGTAAAGAAGTGGAAAAAGCGAATCGTGTGCACAATCTGTTTCTCCCTGCAAAAATACGGAATAGGCTCTCTGAATTTATGAAAAAAATGTCAGGGTTTCAAGCCGAAATAATCCTTTGTTTTATGGTAAGATGTGAGTAGTCTTCAGTAGTGAAATGGTAGAGTAAGGCTTTTTTTGGGAGGTTAAGAAATGTCTATCAGAATGTTAATAGGTAGAGCTGGAACAGGGAAAACAACTTTCTGTATAAACGAGATGCAGGAAAAAATGAAGTATGAGCCAAATGGAGACCCGATCATTTATTTAGTACCTGAACAAATGACATTTCTATCAGAATATAAATTAATATCGACATCTCATTTAGGTGGAATGATCCGAACGCAAGTTTATAGCTTTTCGCGATTAGCTTGGCGAATTCTTCAAGAGACTGGTGGGATAAGCCGTTATCATATTAATAGCGTCGGTGTCAGTATGTTGATTCGAAAAATAATCGAGGATAAAAAAGAGCAGTTAACATTATTTGAAAAAGCGGCTGATAAAACAGGATTTATTGAGCAACTGGAAAAACTGTTAACCGAATTTAAACGCTATTTGATTAAACCAGAAGATATAGCAGAACAGCACTTATCAGCAAATGATGCAAGTGAAAAAGTTCTTAAGGATAAACTTCATGATTTAGAAATTATTTACGAAGCATTTGAAGATGCATTGTTAAATAAATATATAGATTCAGAGGACTATTTACGCTTATTAGGAGAGCAGATTGCTTCCTCCGCATATTTACAAAATGCAACGATTTATATCGATGGCTTCTATAGCTTTACGCCGCAAGAATACATGATCATAGAACAGTTAATGAAGCATAGTAAGGATATGACCATTGCTTTAACATTAGATCGGCCATATCATCATGAAGCTCCTGATGAGCTTCATCTTTTTCGTATGGCAGGGGAGACGTGTCAGACTCTCTACGAAATGGCAAAAGTGGAAGGGGTGCATGTAGAGGAAATTCTATTCCAAGAGCAGTTTAGATTGACACATGATTCTTTAAAACACTTAGAATCTTTTTTTGAGCAGAGGCCGACTGTTTCGTTTGAGGGGACGCCGCTGGTACATTTGGCACAGGCTGTTAATCGAAGAGCGGAAGTAGAGGGCATAGCACGAGCCATTCGTAAACTTGCGAGAGAAGAAAATTATCGTTACCGTGATATTGCCATTTTGCTAAGAAATGGGCAAGAATATTATGATCTAATTGAAAATATATTTACAGACTATGATATTCCTGTCTTTATTGACCAAAAAAGAACAATGTTAAATCATCCGCTAATCGAGCTTATCCGCTCAACTCTTGAAGTGATTAACGGTTTTTGGAGATATGAGCCTGTCTTTCGAGCAGTTAAAACGGAGCTTCTTTTCCCAGAAAAAAGCGATGTGTCTAATCTGCGAGCACAAATGGATCAACTGGAAAATTATGTGTTGGAACATGGGATTCAAGGTAAGAGTTGGACGCAAAAGGAACGTTGGACATACCGTCGATTTAAAGGATTAGAGCTGGAAACCTTTGCTCAGACTGATGCGGAAAAAGAAAAAGAAGAGGAACTCAATGAGTTAAGGAAGATGATCTCCACACCAATTCAACGATTGGCAAAGAGATTCGCCAAAGCGGAAACAGGAAGAGAACTATGCGCAGCACTATATTACTTTTTAGAGGAGCTTCATATTCCGACGAAGTTGGAAAATTGGAAATTACAAGAAGAAGAGGCTGGAAATTTAGTCCGATCCCGGGAGCATGACCAGGCGTGGAACGGAATAGTTGATCTTCTCGATCAATTTGTGGAAATGCTAGGGGAGGAAGAGGTTTCTTTGAAGAAGTTTGCCACGATTCTTGATGCGGGGCTGGAATCACTTCGATTCTCTCTTGTACCGCCGTCTATCGATCAAGTGTTAGTAGCAGATCTTGAGAAATCGAGATTAACCGAGATCAAGGCTGCTTTTGTCATCGGATTGAATGACGGAGTTCTACCGGCCAAATTTTCTGAGGAAGGGCTGATTGCAGATGAGGAAAGAGAGCGGTTAGCTGTAAAGGGAATTGCGATTGCTCCGAGTAGTCGAAAAAGATTGTTAGATGAAGAATTTCTTGCGTATAATGCTCTGACAACAGCATCTGAACGCCTATTTGTGAGCTATCCTTTGGCCAATGATGATGGAAAGGCATTAATGCCTTCTTTATATATTAATAGATTGCTGGAAATATTCCCTAACATTCAGTCACAACACTATATTCAAGAAATTTCCGAGCTTCCTGAGCTGGAACAAAAAGACTATATTTCCCATGAAGAGACAGGCCTGTCTTTGTTGACTGGACAACTTCAGCAGCAAAAGCGAGGCTATCCTATTTATGATATTTGGTGGGATGTCTATAACTATTATATAGGGAATATAAAGTGGAGGGAGCGAGCTAAAAAGGTACTGCAGAGCTTGAATTACAAAAATGAATCGACGCAACTCTCTGAAGATACGAGTAAGGAGCTATATTCTGAAGTGATTCAAGGCAGTGTGTCACGGATGGAGCTGTTTTCTGCCTGTCCGTTTTCCCATTTTGCCAAACATGGCCTGAAGCTTAGAGAGAGACAGGTCTTTCGTTTGGAGGCGCCAGATATTGGGGAATTATTTCATGGCGCCCTAAAATATATTGTCGAAACAGTAATGGTAAGTGAAAAATCATGGGAGCGGATGACACAGTTGGAAATCGAACAGCTTGCAAAGGAAGCTGTTGAACTTTTAGCCCCGAAACTGCAGCATGAAATATTATTAAGCTCAAATCGCCATCATTATATAAAAAGAAAATTAGCAGAGATAATAAAGAGAGCCTCGCTCGTCTTGCAAGAGCATGCGAAAGCGAGCGGTTTTGCACCTGTCGGTCTCGAGCTTGGTTTTGGACCAAAGCAAAAATTGCCGCCGTTGAAATTTTCCTTAAGAAATGGAACAAAGATGGAGCTTATTGGTCGAATTGATCGTATTGATAAGGCTGAGGATGAAAACGGAGTATACTTAAGAATAATGGATTATAAATCAAGTGCAAAAGATGTCAATTTAAATGAAGTATACTACGGATTAGCATTGCAAATGTTAACCTATCTCGATATTGTTGTAGCGAATTCCAAAACGTTAATTGGTAAAGAGGCTGTTCCGGCTGGAGTCCTTTATTTTCACGTCCACAACCCGATCGTCAACACGAGCAAAATGCTCACTTTGGACGAGCTTGATAACCAGTTGTTTAAAAAATTCAAAATGAATGGTCTATTGCTAGGCGAAGAAAAGATTATTCGTTTGATGGATAGAACTGTCGATACAGGTGATTCTGCTATCGTTACAGCAGGGTTAAAAAAAGACGGAACACTTACGAAGCGTTCAAAGGTGGCGAGCCATGAGGAGTTTGATCAGCTCAGACGCTTTGTTCGCAAGTATTACGTGAAAACAGGAAATGCAATCGCAGGTGGGGATGTAAAAATTGCTCCCTATAAACTAAAGGATCGCAAGCCTTGTACGTTTTGCTCCTTTAAATCGGTTTGTCAATTCGATGAATCGTTAGAAGCGAATGACTATCGCAAACTATCGTCCTATCCAAAAGAGGAAATTTTACAGATGATGAGACAGGAGGAGGAAATCGATGAAGATACCAACTAAACCGGTTGAAGCAACGTGGACGGACGACCAATGGAAGGCAATATGGGCGAGCGGTCAGGATATTCTTGTTGCGGCAGCGGCTGGTTCAGGGAAGACGGCAGTCCTTGTAGAGCGAATGATCAATAAGATCATTTCGACCGATGAACCAATTGATGTGGACGAGCTATTAGTTGTAACCTTTACGAATGCCTCTGCTGCTGAGATGAGACATCGAATTGGAGAAGCATTAGAAAAAGCAATTAGTGATAATCCTTCTTCAAAACATTTACGTAAACAGCTTAGTTTGCTGAATAGGGCATCCATTTCTACTCTCCATTCTTTTTGCTTGGAAGTCATTCGCAAATATTACTATCAAATTGATGTTGATCCCGGTTTTCGCATTGCTGATGAAACAGAAGTACAATTGTTAAGAGATGAAGTGATGGAGGAGCTTTTTGAGGATGAATATGGCAAGCAGGAAAATGAAGCCTTTTTTGAACTGGTAGATACCTTTTCCAATGATCGCAGCGATGTTGCCCTCCAGGATATTATCCGTGAGATTTACGATTTTGCTCAGTCCAATCCTTCTCCACATGCCTATTTGCAATCATTGCAGAAAATGTATGAGGTAGATGAGGGAACAACGATTGAAGAGTTGCCCTTTGCCGATGTGCTCCTATTTGATATCGAGCTGCAGTTAAAAGGAGCAAAGGAGCTTTTAGAAAATGGCTTGGAATTAACAAAGCTGCCTGGTGGCCCTTCCCCAAGGGCGGAGAATTTCATCGATGATATTCGCATCGTTGATAGTTTCCTGGCAGCGAAGGAAATATCGTGGGACGAGCTGTACTTGCGAATGCAGGCAGAATCTTTTTCAAGGGCAAAGACATGCCGGGGGGATGAGTTTGATAAAAACCTGCTTGAAAGAGCACAAAAGCTGCGCGATAAGGCGAAAAAAATTGTTCAAACGGTAAAGGATGAATTGTTTTCTAGAAGACCTGAGAGCTTTATTCGGGATATAAGAGAAATGGCACCCCAGATTCGCACTCTCGTTCAGTTAGTGGAAAGCTTTGCTGCACGCTTCGCTGAAGTGAAGAAGGAAAAGGGATTAGTAGATTTTGCTGATTTAGAACATTTATGTCTGCAAATCCTGTCGGCGGAAGAAGGGAAACTGCTTCCTTCTGAAGCGGCCATTTCTTATCGCAATCAGTTTAAAGAGGTTTTTGTCGATGAGTATCAGGATACAAATATGGTTCAAGAGGCCATTCTTCAGCTCGTTACAAAAGATGGAGAAAAGAGCGGGAATATGTTTATGGTAGGGGATGTGAAACAGTCTATCTATCGTTTCCGTCTCGCTGAACCGAACTTGTTTTTAGGAAAATATCTACGGTTTACTGCGGATGGAGAAGCCTCGGGATTAAAAATTGATCTAGCGCGCAACTTCCGCAGTCGTAAAGAGGTGTTGGATGGAACGAATTTCCTCTTTAAACAGCTCATGGGGAAAACAGTCGGTGAGATTGAGTATGATAAAGCAGCGGAGCTCGTACAAGGTGCAAGCTATCCAGAAAGCGAACATCCAATTGAGTGGCTCTTGATTGAACAGGAAGGCAAAGATGACGCGGATTCGGAAGGTGATGAGCCAGAAGAGCTACCGTTTGATGATGTTGAGTTGGAACAATCACAATTAGAAGCTCGAATAATGGCTGATAAAATTAAGCATATGGTTGCTGAGCGAAAAGAAATTTATAATGGAAAAACGAAATCGACTCGGCCGATCCAATATCGTGATATCGTGATTTTGCTCCGTTCAATGACATGGGCACCACAAATTATTGAAGAGTTTAAAGAAGCGGGAATTCCCGTATATGCTAATCTTTCGACTGGATATTTTGAGGCGACTGAGGTTTCGATCATGATGTCGCTGTTAAAAATTATTGATAATCCATATCAAGATATACCATTAGCAGCGGTACTCCGTTCTCCAATCATTGGTTTGAATGAAGAAGAACTAGCACAGGTGCGCCTTCAAAGAAAGCATGGCTCCTTTTACGAAGCGCTCGTTTCTTTTTGTCAAGAGAGAGCAGCGGAAGGAACAGAAGAAATCCAAGAAAAATTGCTTCCCTTTGTTGAACGTTTACAAGGTTGGAGAAAGAAAGCCCGGCAAGGAGCACTAGCTGAGTTAATATGGCAATTATATCGTGATACAAAATTTTACGATTTTGTTGGTGGGCTCCCTGGGGGAAAACAGCGTCAAGCTAATTTACGAGCTCTCTATGATCGAGCTCGACAATATGAGAATACTTCGTTTCGCGGTCTGTTCCGCTTTCTTCGCTTTATTGAAAGGATGACTGAGCGGGGAGATGATCTTGGTGCAGCACGTGCCTTAGGAGAACAGGAAGATGTTGTGCGCATCATGACGATTCATAGCAGTAAAGGTTTGGAGTTTCCCATCGTGTTTGTTGCAGGAACAGCGCGTCAGTTTAATATGATGGACCTACGAAAACCGCAAATGCTTGATAAAGATCTAGGATTTGCGACAAAGTATATCAATGCAAAGAAACGAATTTCCTATCCTTCTCTTCCACAGCTTGCCTTTAAAAGGAAAAAGAAGCTGGAAATGCTTGCTGAAGAAATGAGAGTTCTTTACGTAGCGCTCACGCGGGCGAAGGAAAAGTTATTTTTATTATCTTCAGTAAAAGAATTAGATAAAAAAATTGCCGATTGGGAAAAGTCATTGTCAAATCAGGCATGGCTTTTAAAGGAGTATGAACGCGCTGCAGCGAAAAGCTATTTAGACTGGATTGGTCCAGCATTGATTAGGCATAAAGATGCGGACGTATTGCGTGGAAGTGAAAGCATTGATCAAGCGGTACCAGTCGAAATATATGAGCATCCTTCTACTTGGAAAATTGAGTTTATGAGAGCGAATGATTTAATTGCGAGAGAAAAGGAAGAGCTTACCGATCAAAATGATTTGATGGGGCGTGTCTATCAAGGGCTTACTGTTGAGATAGAGTCAAACTGGAAGGAAGAGATCGAAAAAAATTTAACATGGCAATATCCTTTCAAGGAAGCTGCAAGGCATCGTTCGAAGCAGTCGGTTTCAGAGATGAAACGTCAATGGGAAATGATTGATGAGGAGAGTGGAAAAGATTTGCTCTCATTTTCTAAACCTATCCTTAATCGTCCGCGATTCATGCAGGAAAAAACGATTAGTCCTGCAGAAAGAGGAACAGCAATGCATATGGTGATGCAGCATGTCAATTTAGCAGAGGATATCACAGTTGCCTCCGTTATAGCTCAGCTTGAAGAGATGGTGGCCAAGGAATTGCTAACCGAAGAGCAGAAACAAGTGATTGATGTCGAACAAATTGTCAAGTTTTTTACGACAGAGTTAGGGGAACGGATGCTGCACTCAGCTTTCTTAAATAGAGAGATCCCGTTCAACGCTGTTTTTCCTTCAAGTGTTGTTTATCCGAACTGGAATGGTGATAATGAACCGATTCTTGTGCAAGGAATTATCGATTGTGCGTTTGTCGACGAAGCTGGCTTAGTTCTTGTCGATTACAAGACGGACGCGATTCAAGAGCGCTATAAAGGTGGTTTTGAACAAGCAAGGCCAATCCTTGAGGAACGTTATCGCGTCCAGCTTAACCTTTACGCTCAAGCATTGGAACAAATTTTGCAAAAAGAAGTGGCAGAACGCTATTTATTTTTCTTCGATGGTGGACATGTTTTAAAACTATAAATGATTGATGTGACACGCTCGCTCGTAAACGAGCATGAGCGATTTAACGAGCTGGAGTAAGAACGAATGCTCAACTAGTAATCGTATTAAATAGGATATCTTCCCAAAAAACAGTCCTCAAGTCAGCTTGAGGACTGTTTTTTCTGTTTGGAGGTTTACAAACTTGAAAGCAAAATGGCTTTTGATGTGTTTTACAGTCGTTTCGACTTTTGTGAGCGAAACAGGAATGTGCAGCTACGTCTTCACCTATTTATTTGATCCGAATTGAATCAACTGAGATGTCTCATAAAGCTATAATATTTAAGAAGAAAACTTTAGTTATTTCCTGCTAAAGGCTGATCGACAAGGTTTGTATCGAGGGTATTGCTGGCGCTTATGAGATTGTTGGTAATAATAAAGCCGCCAGTATTACCAGCCCCCGAGCCCGACATCGATTTTGAAGCGCTCTTCGGGGAGATAAAAAGAGAATCTCCAAACTGAAGCACTCCTCCTCCTAAATTAATTACCTGAACAGGTCCTACAATTGCAGGCATACTAAAACACCCTTTTCTAATGGAATAAACGATTCCTAATTTAAATGCCTATTAAAATCTTATGTTCTTTTACTAATAATGTTACTCAATTACGGGGATGGAGATGGCGAATATGCTTAATCCTAGATTCCATATTGATATTTTTCGTGTTCCCAATGTGGATAATTGAAGATGTGGACACCCCTGTTATATCGAGAAATCCAACTTTAATAATAGGATGGACTGAGTTTGTCTCAAAGGATACATTTTCAAAAATTGGCTCCACTGGAATCGTTTCTGTAAAAATATCGAAATCAGAGAACTTGATTTCATTGCTAAAAAAAGTTTGCCGCTCACGTTGCAAAGCGATGGCACGAGAAAATGCTTGAATTTGTGAAGAATCTCCGACTTCAAAGGTGGAGACGATCGATAAAGAATTGATTATAACACGGTCAACAGCAGAGGTTCTCTTATTCAGCATCCCGCTACCCCTGTGGATTCAGTGGTACAAATGGACCGATGATCAGTGATTCTGCAGGTGTGTCAAAAATGGATGAAAGCTGAATCGTTTCGGCATCCCCAATTAAAACAATTGATGAGCTGGAGACAGCTTCCACTTGCATATTGCCAACTTGAAGCTCCCCGTTATAAACTTGTAAATTCATATCATTCGTCATCCTTTCGAGTAGTTTCCTTAGGTAAATTGTTTAAAAAAGTAAAAACGGCACTTCCAATATCTTTTTTCATTTGTTCAACGATTCCATCTGTTATTTTTTGCGATGCTTCAGCACTGCGCTCTTTTTCAGGAATTTGGGTAAGATAATGATCGAGCCGGCCGGGAAGCTGCTTTCTAATGTCATTTTTTATAAAATCTATATAAGAGTCATCCACATTCATTTGCATTTGTTCTTCGTATTCTTTGATGAGCAAGTTCAAGTCATTTTCTAAGTACTCGTCAATTTTTTGCTCAAGTTCCCTCAGTGGCTTCCATTTGTTTTTCATCGGAGAATTAGTGGTCACATTTTTATTTTGAACCTCGAAATTTTCAATTCCTTCAAGATCTGATGGATTTAAGCCGATATTTAATGTTCCTTCCAATGTCTCAACCTTTAATTGATCGAATTTATATTCGATTGTTCCAACCTGAACAGGAGGCTGGGCTCGAACTTCCTTCAGTTCATCTGATAAAGTTTTTACTTTTTTCTCTAATTCAATAATTCTTTTATCTTGTGCTTCCACAAAGCGGTGCAATTTCTCCAAATATGAGTAGTATTCACGGTTCACAGCGTCCCACCACCACCTGCTGGAGGGGCTAAAGGAACGGAAGGAACATGAAGATAATCTGTTTCAATCTCTTCTGGTTTGAGTGGCTCCGGCGCAGGTTCCGTAAATCCTCCTGTATTATATAAATGGCTTGATGGTTTTATAATTCCTGCACTGCCGATTTGCAGGACACAGGAGTTAGCAAGACTTCCGACCCGAAAATTATTTATAACAATTGATTGTTGAATGTAAAAATTCATAGAATCACACCTTTAAGTTCTTCTAACTATTGAAAAGGATACTTTGATCAGCGACATCCTGATCGAATGTATTGGTAGAGCTGTAGTTGTTGTGAACCTCTAATACATCTCCCGTATTAAATGAGCCTGCACCTGCAAAGGTTTTTACAGAAGCAATGGGCATAATTTTGTAGACATCTCCAATATTAAAAACAGAACTTGTTCCAATTGCATTTACTTGGGCGATCCCAACAATGGCTGGCATAGGCAACATCCTTTGTAATTAGGTTTCCTCTTTTATCGTATGTATTTTTGGGGCAAATGTGATGAAATCGCCTAAGGTGAAAATAAGTAAAATCCAGCTTAAAGGAAAAAGTAGGTGAGGGAGTCATACAAAAGCTTATCTAAAAATGTAGGAGAAATAAAATAGAACTAGAGTGGAATATTTAAATATTGCCCCTTTAATAAGAGGAGGTGAGAATGTTGATGATGAAATAGGCTTTTAGAAGCACATTGAAGTACGGGATGAATCATTGATTATATTTGAAAATTGCATGTCCATATACTTCCATCTATAATCGAAGATATAACAATTTTAAAGGAGCTATAATGGATACTTCAAAAACTAATAGAATTATATCTTTAGATATGATGAGGGGCTTTTCTATTTTCGGAATATTTCTTGTCAATATGCTGTCCTTTCATTCACCTATGCTTTATTTGAACCCTGCTACCTGGTGGGGATCACCGCTCGATAAGGGAAGCTATGCTTTGATTGACATTTTTGCGCAAGGGAGCTTTTATCCCCTCTTTTCTTTATTGTTTGGCTATGGATTAGTTCTTCTTTATGAAAGAACGGTAGGAAGAGGGAATGCATTTATGCCAATTGCATTTCGACGTTTAGGTGTCCTACTGGTGTTCGGAATGGTCCATGCCTTTTTTATTTGGCATGGAGATATTTTGATTAATTATGCGGTATTTGGCTTTCTTTTCTTACTTTTCATAAGGGGAACAGGCGTGGGAATGACCATAACAGGTGGACTTATGTGGTTTATCCCCCAACTTATTTTCTGCTTTTTATTGATTATTACTGCATTATTCATGCCAGAGTTAGAGTCGTCTATTTATCAGGTAGAGATGGCAAAACATTCGATTGAAGTGTATCAAAGTGGAAGTTTTGCAGAGATTTTCTCTCAAAGATGGAATGATTGGTCTATGGTCAATAATTTAGGCAACGGTATTATTATGTTGTTTTCAATCTTTCCATTCTTTTTAATCGGAGGAGGCGCTGCCAAACTCAAATGGATGGAAAGGGTAACAGAACTGCGAAGGCCATTGACGGTAAGTTTTTTCCTTTTCTTTTTTCTTGGCTTGTTTCTGAAGCTTTGTCCGTACATCTTTCAAGGCGGTCTTGCTTTTGAATATATTCAAGACACCTTTGGCGGACCATTGCTCGCCATTGCCTATGCGCTTGCCATTGCTTTAGTTGCAGATACGATAAGAGGAAAAAGGCTGCTCCGTTTTTTAGCGCCTGTAGGACAAATGTCGTTAAGTAATTATTTGTTTCAGTCATCAATCTCAACAACGCTTTTCTACTCTTATGGATTTGGACTTTATGATCAAATATCCGTTTTTTCTGGCTCGCTTCTTGTTATCGTTATTTTTGCAGTGCAAGTTATTTTTAGTTCATACTGGATGAAGACGCATCAATTTGGTCCGATGGAATGGGTGTGGAGAAGTGCCACATATCAGAAATGGCAGAGATGGAAAAAATAATTAATGGAGGATGAGAGAATGAAATTTGTTACAGCACAGGATGAGGAAGGGGTTTTTGTTGGCATTATTGAGGAAGGAGAAAAGCGAGTTCTTCCATTAAACCGCAGAGAAAACGATTTACCAGAGACACTTGAAGAATGTATTGCTACATCAGGGTTTTTTGAACAAGCGATTTCTATCTATCAGCAGGCTAAAGCAGCTGCTGATGAACAGTTTATCAACTTAGAGGCGGTCACTCTTTTAGCACCGATTCCAAGACCGAAAAAAAATATCTATTGTGTTGGAAAAAACTATGCAGAGCATGCTATTGAGATGGGGAGTAAGGACGATATTCCGCAGCATATAATAGTCTTTACGAAAGCGCCGACAACAGTAATCGGTCCGAATGAGCGAGTTTTGCATCATCGCGATATAACTGAACAATTAGATTATGAGGGTGAATTAGCTGTTATCATTGGAAAAAAAGGGACAAAAATAAATAGAGAAGATGCTTTAAACTATGTATTTGGCTATACAATTATTAATGACGTGACAGCGAGAGATTTGCAATCAAAGCATAAGCAATACTTCATTGGAAAAAGCCTTGATACTACTTGCCCAATGGGGCCGTGGATCGTGCATGCATCAGCGCTAGGAAACCCTAATTCACTTAATATTGAAACGCGCATCAATCATGAAATTAGACAGCAATCAAACACTGAAAATTTCATTTTTCCAGTGGAAGAAATCATTTCTGTTCTTTCTCAAGGAATGACTTTGGAGCCGGGAGATATCATCGCTACTGGTACTCCTTCAGGGGTTGGGAAAGGCTTTAAACCGCCTCGTTTTTTAAAAGCGGGAGACGAAATGGCCGTGACGATTGAAAAAATTGGAACACTGATTAATCATATACAAGCTGATTGAGAGAGGTTTTAAAAATTCGTTGAGACGAACCTTCTCATTTACTATTTCCAATGTAAATATGATAAGATATTCACGAACTTAACCTGAGGAGGAGCGCACATGTCAATACATATTCATGTTACAGCATGGGTTTTAACACTAGTTCTATTTTTCATTGCTTTTGGACTTCAAAAGGCTGGAAAAGAAAAGGGACAAAAAATTGTCCACATGATTTTACGTCTGTTTTATTTAATCACTTTTGCAACAGGTGGAATGTTTGTTCATTATTTAATATCTTCGTATTTAGTTGAGACGATCTTAAAAGTATTGTCTGGTATTCTCGTTATTGGCTTTATGGAGATGGTTCTCGTACGTACAAAAAAGGGAAAGACAACGACTGTATTTTGGGTTTTATTCTTACTCTCGCTTATTTCCGTTCTTTATTTAGGCTACAGCTTACCAATGTAAATGGGTGAATAAATCAACAAAATATCGACAAAATTCTGAAAAAAGCTGTCAAATTGGCAGCTTTTTCTTTATTTTCAATTTAACCTTTTCATCAAATGTGGTATTTTAAAAGAGACTATTCAAGCTATTTAGTATAAGTAATATAGAAAACGTCTAGGTGGTTTCTATGATAAAAACTATTTCTTATATGTATAAAAATGCAAACGAATTAACAAAGTTCATTGAAGATCACGCACTATATGAATACCCGAATATTTTTATACAGTTGTTTGCCAATTCAGCCGTTAAAGAAGAGGTTGGCGCTATTCAGAAATGCCTTCGTGCAGAGCTTCCAGTTGCACATGTTTTAGGCTGTACTGCTACGGCTGCCATCCAAAATGGACGGACGGTTGAAGAACAAATCAGCATTAACTTTACTATTTTCGAAAGGACTGAGCTTCACTCCTCATTGTTTCTTTTTAATGACTATGGTGATGTGAATGAGATGGGGAAAATGCTCGCTGATATGCTTACGAGATTTGATACAAGAGCACTCATTTTATTTTCCACAAATCATTGTGAAGAGCTAGCTGCAGTTCTAAACTGTTTTTATCATGAAAATCCTGATGTAATAGTAGCCGGCGGTGTCGCCACAGGTGATCATCTGTATCCTGAAGGCTTTGTTTTTTATGGGGATGAAGAAAGCAATCATGGGATTGTAGCGATATCATTGAACAATCCAGATTTACAAATGGAAACATTTATAAATTATAAACTTCAGGAAATAGGGAAATCTTTTACTATTACAAAAGCGAGCGGAAATATCATTTACGCCATTGACAAGAAAAAACCACTTCAAATTATCCAGCGTTATTTAGGAAAGGCTTTTATTGAGGATATTGAGACGTTAAAAGAAGAGTTTTTGTTTATGCTAGATACAAAAGGAAAGAAAAAGGTGATGAGGATATCGAAAATCCTCGAAAGTGGAGCTATAGAAATGAATCATCCTCTTGTTGAGGGAGACAAGCTAGTTTTCGCTTATGCGGATTTACCAACAATCGTGGATAAGTCTGTTCGAGAAATGAAAGCATTAGGAAAGAGAAATATGGAGGCAATTTTTACTTTTAATTGTTTCTCAAGAAAAAGGATTTTACATGGGTTTGCTGATGAAGAGCTGCGAATCCTCCACTTACAGGCACCAACAAATGGATTTTTTGCCAATGGGGAGATCGCCATTGCCGAGGGAATCCCGAAATTGATTGGTCAGTCTTTTACTTATTTAGCTTTGGCAGAAAATAAAGTACAGCGCAAGAAAAAGAACATGGCAATGGATTATGACATTTCTGACTCATTGAAAACAGTCGCGACGTTAACTCATTTAATGAAAGCGTCTCAAGATGATATTAATGAGTTGAACGCGCATCTCCGAATTTCTGAGCAATATTATCGCTCACTCTTTGATAATAATGCAGATATTGTCTATTCAACAGATTTATCAGGGAATTTCACTAGTGTAAACGCCTCTTTTGAAAAAATGTTCGGATATAAGGAGGAAGAACTACTCGGAAAATCAGCGTTAAAGTATATTAATAGAGATGATATTGCAAGGGTGCGTATGCACTTCTTTCGGGCCATTAAAGGGAGAGAACAATATTATAATATTGAAATTAACTCAAAGTCGGGAGAAAAGAACCTTTTTCACATTAAGAACATTCCGATTACGATAAACGGTGAATGCGTTGGGATCTACGGTATTGGTCGCAATATTACGGAACAAAAGAAAATTGAAGACCGAATTGTTCAGCTCGCCTATTTTGATCAGGACACCGGGCTGCCGAATCGAATTAAATTTACAGAGAAGCTTAGTGAAACATTGCAAAGAGCAAAAAAGAAAAAACGGCAAATCGCTGTATTGGCAATTGATCTTGACCGCTTTAAGATGATTAATGATAGCCTCGGACATGACGCAGGTGATGAAATTTTAAAGGAAATTAGTGAACGAATTCAAGATGCCATTCCAAGCGGTGCTTATTTAGGAAGATTTAGTGGAGATAAGTTTAATTTACTTCTTTCTAAAAATGTTGATATGGAAGAAATTATCAAAGTGGCTAAAATGATATTGCGCAAGGTGACAGATCCAATTCATTATTCTGAGAAGGAGTTTTACATTACCGCGAGCATCGGGATCAGCCTTTTTCCTAATGATGGGAAGGATGAAATAACATTGCTAAAAAATGCGGATATTGCCATGAATCGGGGCAAATATCCGGGAGGAAATCGAATTACTCTCTATTCTAAAAAAATGAATGAAGAAGCTTTTAAACGGCTGGAGCTGGAGAGTTATTTACGAAAAGCGCTGCAAAAACAAGAATTTTTTCTTTGTTATCAACCGTTAATTGATCTGAAAACTGGAAAGCTCTATGGAAGTGAGGCGCTTATTCGCTGGAATCATCCTGTCCTTGGGCTCGTTCCACCAGGAGAGTTTATTCCATTGGCAGAAGAAACAGGGTTAATTGAGGAAATTGGAAGCTGGGTGTTGAAAACAGCTTGTAAACAAAATAAACAATGGCAAAATTTAGGGATGGAAGGGTTAACGGTTTCTGTCAATGTGTCGGCAAATCAATTTCAGCAAACCAAATTTGTGAAAGAAGTGAAAAGGGCATTAGCGGATGCGAAGCTCGAACCGAAGTATTTAACGCTCGAATTAACAGAAAGTACAATGCTTCGCAATATTGATCATAGCATTGAAGTGATGAAATCTTTGCAGGAATTAGGGGTTCGTGTTTCAATTGATGATTTTGGCACCGGTTATTCATCGTTAAGTTATTTAAAAGATCTCCCGATTAACACTTTAAAAATTGATCGTTCTTTTATCAATAACTTAAGTCTTGAAACAACGGATATTGCCATTGTTAAGGCCATCATAACAATGGGGTACGGACTTGCCGTCAAGGTCGTAGCTGAAGGGGTAGAAACAGAAGAACAAATCAAGCTTCTTAAGGATTTAAAATGCCATTACGCCCAAGGCTTTTATCTTCATCAACCGCTGACAGCCGTTGATTTTGAAAAAGTGCTGTTGGCAAAGTCGATCTCATAGGAGCGTATAAAGCTGCACGTATCAAAAGGCGTCCATAATTAGGACGCCTTTAGTTAAGAAGATAATTTCTCAATGATCGTTCTTTTTCCATTATTTAATGTGAATTCGAATCGGTCATTTTTCTTTTCATAATAGCAGAAATGGTGCTGAATGCTGCAAATGTCTTCTTGGTTGTCAAAAATAATGAAATTGACCCCTTCTTTGCGATCTTCTCCTTTCAAAAAAGTTAGATGATTATAGCAGTAAATACAATCATAAACTGAAAAATGAAGCGAGTTTAAATGGGTGATGAATTGGTAAAAGGCGTCGTCAGATATTTCTTCTAGTAGTCGTTCCAGCGAATAAATGAGGTTTTTTCGGATTCGAAGAGTATCACTGCTTTTAAGAAGGAGAATTTCGTCTGCCATTGCCATCTTCCCATCTTCAAATAAAACTCCTTTTCTCCAACGAGAATGTCGCAGCACTTCAAGCTCTTGATGCAAATATTCTTCTAAAAGGGAAGCTTCCTCAGATTCATTTTCAAAAAAGACCCATTGGTCATTAATATACTCAATTGTGCCTTCAATATAGGCACGAATTTGGAACTCAATTAGTTTGGATCGTTGCTGTCTATTCATCGTTAACCTCCAAAAATAATTACTGCAGTCATCATAGCAATTGATACGAAGTACCAAGGCTTTCTTACATTGCCTTTAATCGTTAAAAAGGATCTGCTCAACATTCTTTCTAGACATTTTCCATTTATTTTAAACTTGCAAGGCCCTGCTTTTTTTAAAGTTAATTATTTTTGTCTGAAGCTTAGGACAATTAACCAATTTTTGAGCCCAGCATATGATGTTTACACGTACATTGTGAAATGCTGCTCTTAAAAAAATGGCTTTATTAAACAGAATTGTTAATAAAACGATTTTAAGCTCATTTCGTATGAAACATTGGTTTCGCTCACCTTTCAGAGTGATTGAAAGGTCTTCAGATTCCATGAACGATGGGTGAAACCTTTCTTATTCTTATCGTTTTATGGAATGAAGGAGGAAATGAGCCAAAAGTCAATACCAACATATAGCAAAGCAAAAGAAATCAAAGGACACACGTTCAGCTTAGAAAGGATGATGACAATGTGTGGAATTACCGGATGGGTTGATTTTCACCGCAACCTCTCAAATGAAAAAGACACGCTCGAAAAAATGACAGAGACACTGGCGAAACGAGGTCCAGACGATACAAATATATGGACAGACACACATGTTGGTTTTGGACATAAGCGGTTGATCGTTGTCGATGCAGAGGGTGGCAAACAGCCGATGGTACGTACGAAAAGTGGCAACCGCTACATCATTTGTTACAATGGTGAGCTCTATAATACGGAAGACATTCGCAAAGAACTCCTAATAAAAGGATATTCGTTTCAAGGTCATTCTGATACAGAAGTTCTGGTATCTGCCTATATGGAATGGGAAGAAAAATGCGTTGATTTTTTAAATGGGATTTTTGCCTTTGCGATTTGGGATGAAAATAAACAGCAGCTCTTTATTGGAAGAGACCGCTTAGGTGTGAAGCCATTGTTTTTTTCAGAGCATCATAAGGGGTTAATTTTTGCTTCGGAAATAAAGGCACTTCTTGCACATCGGGAAATGAAGACAGAGATAGATCGGGAAGGTTTGTCAGAAATATTCGCACTAGGACCATCAAGATCCCCAGGAAGTGGTGTTTTTAAAGGTATACTTGAATTAAGACCGGCCCATGCTTTAACCCTTTCAGCGAGTAACGGTTTGAAGATTTGGCGTTACTGGAATGTGAAAAGTGAGAAGCACGAGGACACAATCGACGAAACGGTTGAAAAAGTACGTTTCCTATTTAAAGATGCGGTTGAGCGCCAGCTTGTTTCCGATGTCCCACTGTGCACATTTTTATCAGGGGGCGTCGATTCAAGTGCGATTACGGCCATTGCGGCGCTCGAATATGAGAAAACGGGAAAAGGTCCTTTGCATACTTTTTCAATCGATTATGAGGGGAATGAACAATTTTTCAAAGCGAATGAATTTCAACCAAATTCAGATGCGGTTTTTATAAAGCAGATGACGCAGGAATTTAACACCATCCATCATAATTATGTGATTACCCAAGAAGAGCTAGCGCAATTTTTAAAAGAGTCTGTTCAAGTCCGCGATTTGCCAGGAATGGCTGATATTGATTCCTCATTATTATGGTTTTGTCGCGAGATAAAAAAAGAATTTGTTGTCGGTTTGTCTGGGGAATGCGCTGATGAAATCTTTGGCGGCTATCCATGGTTTCATCGCCCAGAAGATCTGCAAAGAGAAGGATTTCCTTGGATGCGCTCCATTCATGAGCGCCAAAGTTTATTACAAGAAAAATGGCAAAAAAAATTAAGTTTACGAGATTATATGATGGAAAAATTCAATGCGACAGTCGCAGAAACTCCAAGGCTCGATGGAGAAAACTCTTTAGAAGCTGGAAGAAGAGAGCTTTTTTACTTAAATATGATCTGGTTTATGACCACTTTACTAGATCGCAAAGATCGCATGAGTATGGGTGCTAGCTTGGAGGTACGCGTCCCTTTTGCGGATCATCGATTGGTTGAATACGTGTGGAACATCCCTTGGGAAATGAAAATGTACGGAAACAGGGAAAAAGGTTTGCTCCGTAAAGCGTTGGAAGATGTTTTACCACATGATGTATTGTATCGGAAAAAAAGTCCTTACCCAAAAACGCATAATCCGAAATACACAAAAGAAGTTCAGAATTTACTAGCAGAAATTATGAAAAACCGTGGCACCGTTCTCTATGAATTTTTCAATGAAGAAAAATTGAAAGCCATTATTGCTTCTGAGGGTGCTGCTTTTAAAGAACCATGGTTTGGCCAGCTAATGACAGGCCCACAGCTTCTTGCCTATTTAGTACAGCTCCATTATTGGTTTGAAGAATACAATATTCAGCTTGTGGAATAGTTGTACGTTCCGTATGAAAAGGTTCATGAGGACACACTCTGGCGAAAAAAGCAAAACCGTGTCCTCATGAAGGCTCATGAGGACACGCTCAAGCCCCAAACAAAACCATGTCCGCATGAAGTGCTCATCAGGACATGCTCTGACGCAAAAAACTCATGAAAGGCCCTAGAGGACATGATCAAGCAAAAATAGCCCGGATGAACTTTACAAATTGAACGTAAGTAGTTCCTTTAATATTATTCTCACAAGCTTGCTTAAACGAGTGCTCTTCCAAAAGAAGTTAGCAAAGAAGCGGTCTTCTCACTGTAAAACATTAGGGACAGCTGCAAAATTAGACATTGTGTGAAAATTTTCCGTAGCCTTTTCGTTTGAAATTTTTACTAAGAGTTCTTTGGATTTGTTTTTTGCTCAGAAGAGATTTACACCATTCAAATAATTCGTTCGTTGTTACTTTTCTTTCAGGAAGCGAAACTCTTGAAGACTACGTAAAACGGCATTTTCTATACTTTCTTCATGCGAACAGCTTTGACAAATTAAAGTTCCAGGCTGTAGTTTTTTTAGAAAAAATGAATGACATTTGGAGCAAAGGATTCCTTTCGTTAGTTCAGAGTATTGATATTTTGGCTTATAAGCATTTGGATAGTAGGGATGGTTTTCCGCTAAAAGAAGGTCAGCGAGCTTTCTATGTTTATCATTTAAATTGGATTTATTATGTTTTAATTTTGTCATGAAGCGATTGATTTGTGAGGGGAGAATCATCGTTTGATCAGGTGATGCATGATACAAAGTAAAGTGGGGGTGATTAAAAACAAGATATGATTTAATGGGAAAATGCTGTCCTTTTTCTTGTAAAAGCCTCTTTAATAATGACTCACATCGTTGTAATTGGTGGAGTGGATTTTTTAGGGGGGTTCCACTAACATACTTCCAAAGCTCTCCGTCAATGGTAAAATCTCCTTCAAAGTATTTTATATCAAAAATGTACAAACTATCTTGAGCGATACCTAAAGTATTAATTTGAAAAAATGAATTATTGTACTCTAATAGAAGACCATTTAAAAACAACCACTCTTCTGGAAAACTCTCCAACAAATCATCAAATTTCTTCTCTCCTTCAAACCCCTTTTCGTGATTTTCATAGTAATGATAGTCTTTATCTGATAAATGTTTTCGACGGGCTAAAGAGCGTAGAATCAATAACTCAGGGGATTCAAAACGAGGTAAAAGAACCAATGGATCACAACCTTTCAATTTTTTCAATTCTATCGTAACATTTTTTGATAGGTGAATAAAGTTGACGCACAACTAGACTTAACGATAATCTTATAAACGGGGTATATTAAACGAATAGGGTAGGAGGAACGGTGAATGAAAAAGTATATTTTGTTCATTTTGATCCCGTTGCTTCTTTTTTGTGGACTACCAGTTGGTGCAGTAGAAAAAGAAGAGCATAGTTTTCAGGATGAATCTATTTATTACATAACGATTGATCGGTTTAACAATAGTGATTTTTCAATTGACTTTAGCGTCGATGCTGATGATCCAAATCGCTATCATGGCGGTGATTTTCAAGGAATTATTGATCGGCTTGATTATATTAAAGGGATGGGCTTTACAACAATCGGTCTATCTTCAGTATTTGATAATGAAGACAATGGGTATCATGGCAACTGGACAAAAGATTTTTATCAGGTTGAGGAGCACTTTGGTACTCTTGAAACATTGAAGAAGCTTGTACAAACCGCTCATGATCTAGGATTAAAAATTGTAATCGATTTTAATGTAAATCACGTCGGTCCGAATCATCCATGGGTAAGCGAGGCCGATAAACAAGATTGGTTTCGACAAGAAAAGGTTAATGGACTTCCTACTTTAGCACATGAAAATTTAGAAGTGAAAAATTATTTGCTTGAGATGGCAAAATGGTGGGTTGAAGAAACGAATATTGATGGTTTTCGACTGGAATATGTCGAGCATATTCCTGTTGATTTTTGGCTTGATTTTGCACAGGAAGTTCGAAAGGTGAAGGAAGATTTCTTTTTACTTGGAGATATCCAAACAGAGGATGCGGCTTTGTTGGAACGATATCAAAAAGTAGGTATTGATGGATTCCTTGATTATTTATCTAATAGTGATTTAAGGGCTGGATTTTCCAAACCTGATCAATCTCTGCAGGCGGTAGTCGAGCAGTCGCAACAAAATCAAGACATTTATGAAAATTCATCCTTGTTAACAAGATTTATGGATAATCAGCATGTACACCGTTTTACGAGGGATGCGGTCGTACAAAATGAGCATCCTGGTCCAAGATGGAAGATGGCTCTAACGTATTTATACACAACACCTGGTATTCCATTCGTCTTTTACGGGAGTGAGATTGCCTTGGATGGTGGAGAAGAGCCTGATAATCAAAGACAAATGGACTTTCGAACTGATAAGGAATTAATAGACTATATAACAAGTATCGCTAAAATTAGAAATGAAAATCCTATGCTAACAAGAGGAAGTATGGAAGTACTCTTTGAGCAGGATGGAATGATCGTTTTTAAGCGGGAATATGAAGGGGAAACTTCCGTTATTGCTATTAATAATACAACAAAGTCCCAATCGGTAACATTGAAGGAAGAACTGGAAGATGAAAAAGAACTTCGCGGATTGTTGAATGGTGATTTAGTGCGCAGTGAAGCTGGACAGTACCGAATCATTCTTGATCGAGAAATGGCAGAAATATATGTACTAACGGAAAAATCAGGACTCAATCTTCCGTTTATTGGAGCTACTGCAAGTGTCGTTATTTTGTTTATTGTCTTTTTGATTCTTGTCAAAAGGAAGGCTCGAAAACAATAAAGAAAATGGAGAAAAACTAACCTGTTTTTCTCCATTTTTTATTAAGGTTAAGCGGGAACGCTCATTCT
The DNA here is from genome assembly GCF_029211245.1 of Robertmurraya sp. DFI.2.37. Classification (NCBI taxonomy): domain Bacteria; kingdom Bacillati; phylum Bacillota; class Bacilli; order Caryophanales; family Bacillaceae; genus Robertmurraya; species Robertmurraya sp. DFI.2.37. The sequence continues at coordinate 61,156 of NZ_JARGEJ010000005.1, forward strand.
CTCAATGATTCGTTCAACAAAGGTTGCGATTCTTCCCATATCGACGTCTTGTGGTAAAAGTTCCACTTTTAATGTAACAGCAAGATTTGTTCGCTCTTTTAAGCTGTCGCGAAAGGCATTTACAGCACCGCAAAATTTGGGATAGAAACTATCTCCGGTACCGAACACACCTGTGACAAGATGTTCCCAAGAACCACTCTCTAACTGAGCCTGTAATGGGACCATTTCTAGCGGTACTTCTCCATCGCCCCAAGTATAAGTTCCAATCAGGAGGCCATCAAATGTTAAGAGTGAATGTAATGGAAAATCCTCCACTCGATAACAAGAGATATCGAGTCCTTTTTGCTTGAACTGCTCCATAATTATACGTGCAAGCTCTTCCGTATTGCCACTGATGGAGCTATAGACGATAGCTAGCTTCATAGTTCATCAAACCCATTCGATTCAGTTACTTTCGTATAGGTTCTTGATTTTTGTTCGAAGAAATCAGATTTCGTTTCATTCATCATTTCATCGCTAAACACTTGAATCCATGGCATTGGGTTGTCACGACCACTATAATGGTTTTCGAGTCCTAATTGGCGAAAACGTTTATTTGCTAGATATTCAACATAACCTTCGAATTCTTCTAAATTGATTCCTTCAATTTCTTTTAAAATATAGCGGGCCCACTCCTTCTCTAATTCAACAGCGTCTGAAATGGAATGATAAACATATTGAATATTTTCTGGCGTATTAAGCTCTGGGTTTTCGGTTAACAAAATTCGGATGAATTGGGCAATAAAGTAGGCATGCTGCATTTCATCTCTTTGAATATAGCTTATCATCGTACTTGTCTTAAGCATTTTTTGTTGTCTAGCAAGATGATAGAAAAAGGCAAACCCTGCGTAAAAATAAATACCTTCTAAATTAATCGACTGAACCGCTAGTTGAAATAAATGCTGTGGAGTTGGTTCCTGACGGAAATTCTCATAGGCGATTAAAATGATTTCATTTCTTTTTCGGACAATCGGATCATCCTTTGCTTGATTAAAACGTTCAATTTGCTCGCTTAAAGGAATAAGTGAACTTAAAATATAGGAATAGGATTCATTATGAACCGCTTCTTGTTGAGCTATAACTGCAAAAATGGCTTTAAAGCTAGGGTCGGTTACATAATCCATAACTTGTGTCATCGTTGGCGTTTGCAGACTATCTAAGGATGCCAACTGCGTGTTGACCCGTAAAAACACGTCCTTTTCAATGGAGCTTAAATGATCCCATTGCTTAATATCATCTTGCATATTTATTTCTTGCGCCTTCCAAAAATTTGCTAGCAGTGTTTGATACATGCGATACATTTGTGGGTAGGCGATATCATTCCAGTTAAGGATACCAGATGCTTTACCGTTAATAATGCCTGTTGCTTTATTAGGAAATTCGGGATTTAATAATTTAATCTTTTTTAAAGTGCTAGTCATGAAAGAGGGCTCCCTTCTTTAGCTGTTAACTGTTGAAATTAGATTTTTATCAGAACAAGTCTCCAATTTAAGTTTGAAACTGGAGATTTCGTCATGCAGCGGTGCGATATTTAATGATGCTTTATGCTTTTTTATTAACTATGGCATGCTTCACATTCTTCAATTTCAGTTTGTGAGGTGCTGCGAACATAATAGGTTGTTTTCATGCCAGACTTCCACGCTTCTAGATGAAGCTCAAGCAGCTCCTTTGCTTTAATATCGTGGCGCACATAAAGATTGAAACTAATGGCTTGATCGATGTGCCGCTGTCTAGCAGCGTTTTGCTTAATGCTCCATTTTTGATCAAGTTCATGCCGAACTTTACGATAGTAATAATAAGTTTGATGATTTATATCTGGTGCTGTCACCTTAAATTTAAAGTTTTTCTTCTCCTCTGCATATTCGAGGGCATAGAGCGGATCGATACCGTCTGTTGAGCCACCGATTTTTGCTGTAGAAGAATTAGGGGCAACTGCCATCATCCAGCCATTTCTTACCCCAAATGCTTGAATGTTTTCCCGGAGCTCAGCCCATCTAGACGTTGTATATCCTTTGCGTTGAAAATAGTCTCCTGATTCCCATTCAGACCCTTTAAATAGGGAATACGCTCCTTTTTCTTTCGCTAATTCCATCGATGCTTTAATCGTGTAGAAAGCGATGTCCTCATAGACTTCATCGGCATAATGAACAGCTTGAACTGATTCCCACTCGATACCTTTTAAGGCAAGGAGATGATGCCAACCAAAGGTTCCAAGTCCGACAGCTCGATATTTCGCGTTCGTTGCTTTAGCTTGGTGGACAGAAATATCATTTATATCAATCACGTTGTCTAGCATTCTCATTTGAATGGCAATTAATCGTTCTAAAACATTCGCTCTGATCGCGTTTGGCAAATGGATGGAGGAGAGGTTGCAAACGACGAAGTCCCCAGGCTTTCTAATTATTACGATATTTCCATCTGCATCTGTAAATTCGCTTTGAATCGTAGTTGCTGACATGTTCTGACTAATCTCCGTGCACAGATTACTGCAAAATATCGCTGTACGTCCATGTCCAAGCACATGCTTATTCGGGTTTTGTCGATTAACTTCATCGCGATAAAACATGTAAGGCGTTCCTGTTTCCAGCTGAGCAACCATGATACGAACCATAATATCCATTGCCCGGTATGTTTTACGGGGAAGAAGTGGATGGTTGACAGCCTCCTCATATTTTTGTGTGAAAAACTTTTCATCTGTTTCGTCGTAAAAATCCTCTAAACCAAGTGGATTTCCGTTTTCATCTTTCCAACCCATCATTTGTTTTACTTGATGAGGACAGAAGGTGTGCCATTCCCCAATACTTTTTCCATTTTCATCGACCTCTTCGATCTTTTTCATGAAAAGGTCAGGAATGGAAACGCCTGTAAAAATATCGTGCGCTTTTCTTCGCTCGTCGCCGTTATTTGTTTTTAGATCTAAAAAGCCGTTCATAATATCTTTATGAAAAATATCTAAATAAATGGCGACAGCACCTTGCCGTTGACCAAGCTGATCGACGCTCACTGCAGTGTCATTAATTAAGCGAATCCAAGGGACGACCCCTGAAGAATTTCCTTTAAACTTTTTAATATCGGAGCCGAGCGCCCTTACTTTTCCATAGTAAATTCCGATACCCCCGCCATCCTTACTCAATCGAGCGATATCCCAGTTGTTTAAGTAAATGCCGTCTAAGGAGTCGTCCACTGTGTCAATAAAACAGGAGGAGAGCTGACCATAGCTTTTACCGGCATTTGCTAGAGTTGGTGTAGCAACGGTCATATACAAGTTGCTTAAGGCCCAATATGCTTCTTTCACATACGACAATCGCTTTTGCCTTTCTTCATTTTTCATTAAGGTCATGGCGATGATCATGAACCGTTCCTGTGGAAGTTCATATACATTTTGATGATAGTCCTTTGCTAAATAGCGATCGGCTAAAAGAAATAATCCCATATATGTAAAAAGGGAATCTTTATCTGGGTCAATTTCTTGTCCCAATTGTTCAATTTCCTCCTTACTGTAGGCTTGAAGGAGATCGTTTGAGTAAATTCCAATATCGCTTAAGTATTGAATAAGATGGAAGAAATCACCATATTTTTCGTTAGGTTCATACTTGCGAGAGGTTGCCGCTTTTTCGTAAAGCTCAAGCAGGAGCATATGTGCAGCAAGAAAAGTCCAGTTTGGTTCGATCATATCGACATGATTTAATGCATATTGGAGAACCGTTTGCTTGGAAGTACGTTCGTCTGTTGTAAGCAGCTGTTGTTCAATTTCCGTAACATTTAGGTTGTATTTTTTTGCCGTGTTCTTCAGGGCTTCAAGTACCCTTTCATTTTTGGTTGCGATTGTACTCATTGTTCAAAATCTCTCCCTTAATTTTTCGGAAGAGAGAAAGGTAACTAAAAAACCCACCTTCAAAAATGAAGATGGGTTAAAACGCTGATATTTAGTAGAAAAGGAACAAGCCTTTTTTGCTTAAACACCTTCGTTTTACCTTCCCAACTCCCGAAGAAGATAATGACGTATAAAAAAGGCAGGTCTCCTGACTTGTGCTTCATCCTACTTTAGGTCCTTCCCATCGAGATGATAGTGGCTTTTCCTATTTCGTCACACTTACAGTTGCGGGTACAGTTCTGGATTCTCACCAGATTCCCTATTAAGTCTATTTAAGACACCTAATTTATCGGTTGTATACTATATATTGTGGTATATGGTTGTTTTACTTACTATATATGTAAGATTGTTTTATTATAAGTGATCTATTTTAAAATGACAACCGTTTTAGCGATAATTTACAAATTGAACATCGATTGATAAATCGGCTTCTTTTACTGCAGCGATAATTGCTTGCAAGTCGTCGCGGCTTTTCGCTGTAACCCGAACTTGATCATCCTGCACTTGGCTTTTAACCTTTAAACCGCTATTTTTAATTAAAGTATTGATTTTTTTGGCATTTTCTTTATCGATTCCTTGCACAAGCTTTGCTCGTTGTCTTACAGTTCCTCCAGACGCGCCTTCAATTTTTCCATAATCAAGATTCTTAATGGGAATGCCTCTTTTAATCATTTTACTGAGGAGAACATCCTTTAATTGTTCGAGCTTGTATTCATCATCTGATACAAGGACAAGTTCTTCATTATCAAGGGTTACTTTACTCTTGCTTCCTTTAAAATCATACCGTGTGGAGATTTCTTTCATCGTTATATTAATTGCATTCGTCACTTCGGAAAAATCTACTTTTGATACAATATCAAATGAGCTATCTTTTGCCATCATGAGCCCTCCTTTAAATACATGTATAATTTCCCTTCTAGGCTCCATTATAGTAAAATATAGCAGTTCAAACAACTTTCGGAAAGACTACTTTCGCATGAAGTGTAAAATAGAGGAGTGTATGGCAATGGCTTTAAATGATTATGTAGGGCAGGTATTAACTTTAACGGTTGCAAGGTATGCCCAGTTTGGCTACTTTTTAACGGACGGAGAAGAAGATGTTCTAATGCATGAAAATGATACGGAGCTTGAATTAAATGAGGGCGATGAAGTTGAGGTTTTCTTGTATGCTGATTCCCATGGGCGAGCCTCAGCAACATCAACGATTCCGAAAATCAAGGTGGGCGAGTACGGCTGGGCAAAGGTTAGTGATACAAAGCCGGGACTCGGTGTATTTTTAGATATTGGCATCAATAAGGACATGCTTTTAGGGGAAGAGGATTTACCAACGAAGCAGTCCGTTTGGCCAATGGTCGGAGATTTGCTTTATATCACATTGCGTGTCAATCGAAATAATCGGATTTATGTGAAGCTTGCTACGGATCCTGTCATTGATGAAAAGAGAGTCAAGGCAACCCGTGCTGATTTTAATAAAAATATTCAAGGGCATATTTATCGTACGGCAAAGGTAGGAAGCTGGATTTATACTGCGGAAGGCTTTAAAGGTTTTATTCATGAGTCACAGCGTCTAGCTGAACCGCGACTCGGTGAAAAAGTTGAGGGAAGGATTATAGATGTAAAAGAGGATGGAACGATCAATGTTTCGTTAACTCTACGGAAACAAGAAGCGTTAGGGACAGATGCAGAGAAAATCTATTCTTATTTGCAGTCTAGAAATGGCGCGATGCCATATGGAGACAAAAGTATGCCAGAAGATATCGAAGAGCGCTTCGGATTGAGCAAAGGTGCTTTTAAAAGGGCTCTTGGCAAACTGATGAAGGACGGTCTTGTTTATCAAGAGGATGGCTGGACTTATGAGAAGAAGGAAAATTAAGATTGTTTGGTCGTCACCCATAACTTTTATATTGTGAAGGAATAGAGCAAACCGTAACAACAATATAAAAGTTTCTCCCTGCAGCAGTTATATCAACGCATAAAAACACCCCGAATTAGGGGTGCGGTGTATTTGAGCTTGGAGAAACCCTCACCAAAGTGGATACATTGCTTTATATAGAAAGACCTGCCACATCAGGCGGGTTAAATATGTCATCTTGGGTAGCACTTGCTGTCATTGTGCGTTTGCACTGTAGATCCTTTGCTTTGCTGCTTTATCTTTCAATAAGTGTGCCTTGTGCTATTGATTTTCTAAAGTGGATAACATTTTAGCAAGTCGAAAAGTGTAAGGAGAAAGGAGCCAAGGTATCATTTACATTATTGCAGCTCTTTCCTTAATGTCTCATAGTGTCTAAATATTCATAAGTCGATATTTCTCAACCAGATATTTTTAACCACCTTATCGATTTCACCGTTGGATTTCCTAATGACCTTGAGGGATATTCCATTTTTTGTCGCATGATTACGATTATCGACAAAAGTGGCATTATCTCCATCGTTAAGATAATGAATTGGTTTGTTATCGAATATCCATTGCTTGTTAGCTTTATCATAAGAAACGCCATAGTTTAAGTAAGCATTTAAAGAAGTATCAACATAGTTGGAATCGCCTTCAGAAGAGGCATTAGTAGAGCCATTAAGATCATTTCCATTATGCTCAACGGCGCTACTTGCGCCGCTTACTTTATGTACAGAACTATTTTCCTGTGCAGCACCCTGTTTATTAGAAGTTTGTCCATTTTTCATAGATTCCGTGTGTTTATCAAAGTTTTCTTGACTGACAAGTGTAATACCAGTTAGCTCATAATCGGTATTTTGGACAGCTTTTAAATTCACGACACCGTTTGTTCGGGTAAATGATTTGTATGTGCCATGCAGCCAATTTATCAGAAAAGTATCACATTAGCTTACCGTCATAGTAGAAGCTGTCAGTTTATTTGTCATAAGTCATGCTTTTGGGACATACCCCTCAGCAAATCGAGGAAATTAATAACAATCATAGCAATGGATAATATTTACCAGGAGTTACACTTCCGGAAGAAGTTGTGGTCTCTAAAAAGGCAAACAAGGTAAGAATGACCATAATTATAAATTTTATGTAGATGCACCTACAAAAATTGCTTGTTGGCAGACTACCTCAAGCCATGCCACATCGGGGGCCAAATTAACCCGATGTGACCGTTGCTATATAAAAAACACCGCCCATCGTTTCACTAAGGCGGTGTCTAGTGTAGTGTGTTGTTTTGCAGTTTTCTAATAGGTTGAGCAAACCACCAGTGTTAACTGGTCGTATGCCTTTTAAGATACGATAGGTCTCTAGGTTTGGCGCTTAGCAAACTTCAGTTCTCATCCAATGATAAGTCGAAATTTAATTCCTCAAACATCGGATCTTCATTGAAAAGAAGTCAATCCAGATTGGATGACGATTGTTAAAGAAGCTCTATTGAGTTTCCTTGCAGAGTTTTAAAGCTTTTCACTTCTAGAGATGGTCTGTTTTTTTCGAATACTGACGTTTTCCTGCTTTGCGATTCTTTTCTCGCATCATATTTTTTTCGTGGCGTAAGGCGTTATGATCTTGCGCTTTTTTGTCATTATCAGAAGTATGAGGCATGACAAATACTCCTTTCTATCGAAGAGTTGTCTTATTGTCTGCCATTTGAAAAAGGAGTATGTAACTCAAAACTTTCCAGTGTTTTAAGCTGGGAGCTCGTTAAGAAAAAAGAAAGCAATTGTCCCTGGTCCAGTATGGGAACCAACAGCGGCGCCGATGTCTGTAATAACTATATCCTCAACATTAAGTTCTGCTTTGATTTGCTCTTTCATATCGAACGCTAAATCAAGACAATCAGCATGACTGATTCCAATTGTTTGCTTATCAAAATGCTGTCCTCGTTCTTTCATCACTTCAATAATTCGGCGAAGAAGCTTTTTTTGTCCTCGATGCTTTTCGATGGGAATCAATTTGCCGTCTTCCATATTAAGCAGAGGCTTGATGTTTAAAAGTCCGCCCATAAAAGCAGAGGCTCTCGATAATCTGCCACCCTTTGCTAAGTGGTTGAGATCATCTACTGTAAATAAGTGCTCCATATGCTCACAACGAAATTTAATATCTCTTTCAATTTCCGCAAAGGATGCACCGCTTGCAGCAAGCTTTTGCGCTTCCATAACAACTAATCCGCAGCCAAGAGAGGCGCATTTTGAATCAATAATCGATAAGTTGAAGTCTGGATATTCTTCCTTCACTTGATTGCGAATCATTACAGCCGTTTGATAGGTACCGGATAGCTCAGATGAAAAGGCGATATAGATTCCTTCTTCCTTATTCTTTGCCATTTCCTTAAAATATTGCTCGAATTTTAACGGTGAGGCTTGGGATGTCTTCGGCATTTCCCCAGAGCGAATCGCCTTATAGACGGTTGATGGATCGATTGTTAATAAATCCTCGTATTCCTGTTCACCTAAGTGGACACCAAGAGGAAAAAGGGTGACGCCATTTTCTTCATAAAAATTCAACGGCAAATCACATGCGCTGTCAGCTAAAATTTTTACTGACATAGACTACACCTGCTTTCAAATCATTTCTTTTAGTTTATAGAATTTATCAGAAAAACTCAATGAATACTAGTAAAATGGTGTGTTGAAAAAAATATAGTACGTTTTCGCACAAATTGGCTGCATGAGAATGGACAAAGATCATGTTGCTTTGATTAAAGAAAATAGGGAATTGCAATAATAAAGATATAATCGTTTTGCTGACGGAAGAAAAAAGGAGATGGTCATCCTGCTTCATGCGAAAAAAATGATTGTCGTCGTAATCGGAGCCCTTTTAAATGCCATTGCGATGAACTTATTTTTAATTCCTGCCAATGTGTATGCAAGTGGTTTCACAGGGACAGCACAGCTGCTTTCAAGCATTTTGGGTGGAAGTATTTCTACCGGAATTTTATTGTTTCTTTTGAATGTGCCAGTGACGATTCTTGGTTGGCTAAAAGTGGGGAAATCATTTACATTATACAGCTTTATTAGCGTCGCCTTAATGTCGATATTTTTAGAGATTATTCCCGTCTACCAGCTTTCCTCTGATATCCTCTTAAATGCCGTATTTGGAGGAGTGATTTCAGCAGTCGGAATTGGCTTTACCTTAAAATGGGGAGCGTCAACTGGAGGATTGGATATTATCGCAATGGTGCTTTCAAGGATGAATGATCGCCCAGTGGGAACTTATTTTTTTATGTTAAATGGGTTAATTATTATCACCGCTGGATTCCTATACGGTTGGGAAAAAGCATTATATACACTTGTCACCCTGTATGCCTCTACGAGAGTAATCGATGCCATCCATACAAGGCATGAAAAATTAACAGCAATGATTGTGACAAAGAGAGCGGAAGAGTTAACAGAAGCGATTCATTCGAGGATGTTAAGAGGCATTACGATGATTCCAGCAAGAGGAGCATTTACCAAAGAAACAAAAGATATGTTGATTATCGTGATCACACGATATGAATTATTTGAATTGGAACAAATTATTAATGAAGTGGATTCCCACGCTTTTACGAATATTGTACAAACCGCAGGGATAGTTGGCTTTTTTCGCAGAGATTAACTGGCATGAATAGAAATGTTCGCTTGTATACTTTAGTACGAACTCCCTCTGCCCAGTTTCAGTGGTCAGGCCTAGTTAATTGAAAAAGAGTAAGCAAACTTGAACAGGAGGAAACGTGATGTTAAAGCAATTTACTTTGTTATTCCTGATTCCCATTTTCGTGAATTTATTTTTTGGCAATGTGCAGCAAGAAGAAGAGAAATTAATTTTTCAAAATGTTCAGGTGGAAGGTGAGCTTGGAGAGTACCGTGTTAAAGGAAAAGTGAGTGCAAATACAGGAAAGTTATTTTATACCGTTGAGGATGGACATTATCAATATATTGATGAAAAGGTGCTACCGTTGGCAGAGAAAGATTCATCTATGGCTTTATTCGAACTGGAGATTAAAATTGCAAAAGAGAAGCTTCCGCAAAATGCAACCCTAATTCTTCATTTATACGAAAAGGATGAGGATGGAAGGATTATTCATTCTAAGCCGGTTGTGTTAGAACAAATATAGAAAGCTGGCTCCTTGGGGCCAGCTTTCTATATTAAGTCAAATGATCAAGCTCATTTTGCAGCTGAGTTAATAATCGTTGTTCAGCTATAGTTGAATTGGCAAATGCTGAAGAAATCGCGTTTCTGGCCCGTTCAACAGCAGTATGCTGACCACTGCCAGTCGAATTTTTAGCCATATCTACAGCATTTCTCGCTTCGATAAAAAGCCGGTTAGCCATCGTTAAATTCCTCCTAATGAGGAGTTTTTCACATTTGCCATTTTCTTAGCCTCTGCTTCTGCATAGGTGGTATGATAAGGAATGCGTTCATCATGTTTCGAAACAGCGTCAACCCCGCGTTGTACAAAACGTCTAGATTTGCTACTTCTTCCCATTGCAATCCCTCCAGCATTGAGCTTGTGAAACAGCTAGCAGCCGTTTCATATCTTAGTATGCTCACTACCTGCATTTCATACAAGGGGAACATTCTGGTTAATCGCCATTATTGCTTTATAATGCTTTCAGATTTAGCAGTTCATTTAAATAAACAGCTACACCATCTTGTTCGTTTGTTAATGTCATATCGTTGGCAATATTTTTTAATTGGTCAATAGCATTCCCCATTGCGACTCCACGTCCAGCATACTCAATCATCTCTAAATCATTGTCTTCATCTCCAAAAGCGATAATCCGCTCCTTCGGAATATTCATATAGTCGGAAACCCTTTGTATTCCAACAGCTTTATTTTGCCCATGTCTAACAATTTCGATGACATGCCACGGAGCAGCCCAGCTTCGATGGTCTATCAATTCAGCATGAATATCGGAAAGGTGAGAACGAATCGTTTTTAAATGTTCTTCCTCAGTATGGATAAGCATACTCGTTGGAGAATCAGTTAAAAATTCTCGTAAGTCTCCTGTTGTAATGGATGGATTCCCCATTGAAAATACATCCAAAAGTTTCTCATCATGATAATGGAAATAGACCTGATCAATGACTTCAGCAACGATATTATGGAATTGATAATGGTAACAAATATCGACTACTTCTTTTGCAACTTGAATATCTAATGGAGTGTGATAAGCGCCCCAATTTTTGGCAAGAGGATGGTGGACAAAGGCTCCATTAAAATTAACAATTGGTGTATTCAAATTTAGTTCATGATAATATTGTTCACTGGAACGATAAGGTCTTCCAGTCGCAATCATAACGACATGCCCATCTTCTTTTGCTTTTTGAATGACTTTTTTTGTTGCTTCTGACAACGTTTTGTCATCTGTTAATAAAGTGCCATCTAAATCTAATGCAATTAAATGTTTTTCAGCCATAAGCGTCTCCTTCGTTATGATGTTATATTTTATCCATCTGCTTTGTGAAGTGTTGATTTTATCAATCATATTGTTTAACAAAGCTTATTATTAACGCAGACGAGAGCATTAATGAATGGATTAATGTAGGTCTTATCCTAAGTGTAAAGCTTTAGGATTTTATTCGTCTACATGTTACACTAAAAATATAGGAAAACTTTACAAAATTGAGAATCCACATTCGCATAGTAAATGTGTGCCTACTTATAGGTTACCAATTTTCGCAAAGTTTTGTAAAAGAATTTGTTTATCATCATTTGTTTGGAGGGGCTCGCAGTTGATCATTATAGAGAATAAATCAATCGCTGATATTCCATTATTACATGTAGTAGAGCAGCAAAACAATGAGAAGTCTCTTCCGTTGATTTTGTTTATCCATGGCTTTGAAAGTGTCAAGGAAAATAATTTGCATTATGCTTATTTATTGGCAAGCAAAGGATTTAGAGTAGTGATGCCGGAAGCGATCTATCATGGAGAGAGACAAACAGGATTAAATTCCTTAGAGATGAATATTAAGTTCTGGGAAATTGTCACGAAAACGATTGATGAGCTTCAATTAATAAAAGACTATTATGAAAGTGAAAATAAAATTAATCCAAATCAAATTGGGCTGGCAGGAACATCTATGGGAGGCATCATTACTTTAGGTGCGTTAACTCAATATCCGTGGATAAAAGCTGCTGTCAGCTTAATGGGGATGCCTTATTATGAACGGTTCTCTCAATATCAAATTGAACAATTTGCCGCCAAAGGGGTGCAGCTTCCTTTTACAGAACAAGAAAAAGAAGCAATTCTGGAGCATTTAAGGAAATATGATTTAAGTATGCAGACGGAAAAATTGCATGAACGCCCATTGCTGTTTTGGCATGGAATGAAGGATCCGATTGTGCCGTATACGTACACATATCAATTTTATGAGAGCATTAAGCCACTCTACCAGCAAAGTCCAGAACGGCTTCAGTTTATTACGGATGAAAAGGCCGATCATAAAGTAAGCCGAGTCGGTGTCCTCAAGCTTGTCGAATGGTTTGAAAAACATGTAAAGGAAGCGGAGATCCTCGAGGTTACTACTTAAACAATTGTGTTGAGCAAACGATTATTAGCTTATTTCCTCGCAGCACCTCATGACTCAGAAAACCTTTTCAGCATAATTGAAGGGGTGAGGTCTTGATTTCACAGGAAGCAGCAACGTAGAACAAAGCCAAGAAAATGTTGGAATAAGGTTATTGTTTGAAAACGATGGCTTCTTTGTCTAAGATGATAGGTATAATGAAGTAAGGAAAAAACAAAATGAGGAGTGAAAGAGATGGAACAAGAATTAAAAGATAGCATTATGGGTGCATTAGAACTTGTTGTAGACCCAGAGCTTGGCATAGATGTTGTAAATTTAGGTTTAGTGTACGATGTAGAAATGGATGATGAAGGTTTAGCAACAGTAACAATGACCTTAACCTCTATGGGATGTCCGTTAGCAGGAACGATTGTTGATCAAGTCAAGGCAGCCCTTGCTGAAATTCCAGAAGTAAAAGACACAGAAGTGAACATTGTTTGGAACCCACCTTGGACAAAGGACAGAATGTCTAGATATGCTAAGATTGCATTAGGAATTCGCTAATAATAAAAATAAAGCATGATGATCCCTAGTTTTAGAACGTAATGAAAAGAAAGGGGCTTTCAGTGTTGAGGATATTTAAATTTCCGGTATGGATAGGAACGTTATTTTTTGTTTTATCTTTCTGGTTGTTTCTTTATATGGACTCCCCACAACCTTATTTCGCAGGTCTTTTAGTTGCGTTCTTTGCGTTTGAAATGACATTTTTGTATCGTGCTAACAAGTATACTATAAAGCTAAATCATCATAAATTGTGAATTTTTTCTAATTTTTATTGAGCCCATTTAGTCCGAAGCTGCGGTTTCGAACTGAATGGGCTCAAAATCGTTAATATTTCCGTTCTTTTGTGATCTCCTTCACTTTTTTATGAAATGGGAAAGCGTATACTTCCTGTATGGGGCTTTTTTGGTTTAATAGGTCCATTGAAAAGAAGGGAGTCATTGTAAATGATATTTACGAGAGATTTTCATAAAGACCCTTTTATCGTAATTTGGGAACTTACAAGGGCTTGTCAATTGAAATGTCTACATTGCCGGGCAGAAGCCCAATATAAAAGAGATCCGAGGGAACTTACATTTGAGCAAGGGAAGGATTTAATTGAGCAAATTTATGAGATGAATAATCCTATGCTTGTATTTACAGGTGGGGATCCTCTAATGCGCCCGGATGTTTTTGATATCGCTGAGTATGCTGTCAAAAAAGGAGTTCGGGTGTCTATGACCCCGAGTGCAACCCCAAATGTGACGAAGGAAGCGATAGAAAAGGCTAAAGAAGTTGGACTTTCACGCTGGGCTTTTAGCTTGGATGGGCATAACGCCAAAATACACGACCATTTTAGAGGTACTGACGGCTCATTTGACTTAACAATGGAGAGAATTCGTTATTTGCATGAGCTGGAGATACCGATCCAAATAAATACGGTTATTTCAAGGTATAATGTTGAATACTTAAATGAAATGGCACAATTAATTGAAGAACTAGACTGTGTGTTATGGAGTGTTTTTTTTCTTGTGCCAACTGGAAGAGGACAGGAAAGTGACATGATATCACCAGTGGAACACGAGAAGGTATTTATATGGCTTCATGATTTAAGCAAACGGGTTAAGTTTGATATCAAAACAACTGCCGCTCAGCATTATCGCCGTGTATTTATTCAGCAAAAGATGCGGGAAGCAAAAGGACAAGCAGATGAAATTCGTTATTTAGATGCTTTAACTGAGCAAGGCTTAACCGGTTCGATTGATGGTTTAGGAAGAGCCCCAAAAGGAGTCAATGATGGAAATGGATTTGTCTTTATTTCTCATATCGGCGATGTTTATCCGAGCGGCTTGCTGCCAATAAAAGCTGGAAATGTGAAGGAACAGCCGTTGGCAGAAATTTACCGTGAATCTCCTATTTTCAAGGATTTGCGAAATCCAGATAAATACAAAGGCAAATGTGGCGTTTGCGAATTTAGATACGTTTGTGGCGGGTCCCGTTCACGAGCTTACGCAATGACCGGGGATTATTTAGAAAGTGAGCCATTCTGTGTCTACATTCCAAAATCGTTAAGACAAAAACAAAAATAGAGTGTCGTGGTGGTGTCCCTAGAAGTTTATTATTGCACTAACTTTTGGGGGAACGCACGGCTCACTCTATTTTTATCATTGCATAAAAAGCGACAAAGAAGTGGAATTACTCAATATTGCAATAGATGATCGGGCAATCTTCACAGCCAATCTCGTCCTTTAAAAACTGTAAATCATGAATGACAATTTTCCCTTTGGCAACGGAAATGATATTCTCCCTTTTTAGTTCGTTCAATATCCGGTTCGTACTCTCACGGGAAGTGCCGCAAAAATTGGCAAGTTCCTGATTGGTTAAAGGTAAGTCGATTAAAATTCCATCGGATAAATGAACTCCATAGCTGTTTGTCATTCTGATAAGAGTGGAGTATAGCGCACCTTTTTTGCCATTGAGAACGAGGTCGCGAAACTTTGTTTGCGTTTTCCTAGAGTGATCACTCATCCACTTCATAAATTCAAAAGCAAGTGAACCGTTTCGAAGCATTTCCTTTTCAAGAGTATCTTTTTTGACAGCTGCTATTTCCGCGTCATCAATAACAAGGGCGTTTAACATATATTTGGGGGAATGTGTAAAAATCGATAGTTCCCCACAAATATCATTCGTACTGCATATCCGTAATGACAACTCTCTGCCATCTGCTGAAATTTTGCTGATCTGGATTTTTCCTGAAATAATGATGTAAACTTCATTTGCAGTCATTCCTTCTTGATATAAAAAAGTTCCTTTAGTCATTTTAAAGCGTCGGTCGGTCAATGTAAGCATTTCTTTTATTTCCACTGATTGCGTGGCTTTTAATTGGTACGTCATTTGACTCGCCCCTTTGTTTCATCATCCGAAAACATCTTTGTTCCCTAAGAATGCCCTATATAAATGGGAGTGTCAATTGAATCACTGAATATTTAACAATATGTTCACGTTTTAAATAGTAATAATAAATCGGTTATTTTCATGGTTAGAGAATTTTGTTAATATAAGGGATTAGCAAAAAATAAGTAAGACAGTAAGAAGTTTTCATTAGCAATAAAAGTCGAATCTGTCAATGAAAGATAAATTTTGTATTGATAACATAAAAGCAAACAGAGGAAATAATGAAATAGGAAAAATTGGTAAGTTGTTGACAAGTTTATGACAATAATTCAATTTAGCACTATAAATTTAGGTTTTATGATGTAATAACATTATGATAGTGAGAAAGGTAACAGTAATCGAGATAAGCAATTGTTAATATAATAGATAAACCACTCTATAGTATGGAGTTGATGGGATTGGCGAAAGTGAAGGATAGACTAAACAGACCATTAAGGGATTTGCGAATTTCTGTAATAGATCGATGCAATTTTCGCTGTCAATATTGTATGCCGGCTGAAATTTACGGCCCTGATTTTGTATTTCTTCCTAAAAGTGAATTATTATCATACGAAGAAATTGAAAGATTGGCGAAAATCTTTGTTGAATTAGGGGTCGAGAAAATTCGCTTGACTGGTGGAGAGCCTTTGCTGCGCAAAGATCTCCCATATTTAGTTAAGTTGCTCTCGAGAATTGATCATTTAAAAGATATCGGTTTAACGACAAATGGAGTTCTCCTACCTAAGTATGCAAAGGAATTGCGAGCGGCTGGATTAAAACGTGTTAACATCAGTTTAGACAGTCTAAAAGATGAATTGTTTGGTCAGATCAATGGACGGAATGTGGGGGTCGGACCTGTCCTTAAGGGGATAAAAGCTGCTCAAGAGGCAGGACTTGGCGTGAAAATCAATATGGTTGTAAAAAAAGGTTTGAATGATTCAGAGATCATTCCGATGGCTCAATATTGCAAGGATAATGGTTTACAGCTCCGCTATATTGAATTTATGGATGTTGGGAGTTCCAATGGCTGGAAAATGGATGATGTTGTGACGAAAAAAGAGATTTATGACATTTTGCGGGAACACTACTCCTTAATTCCAGTTGATCCAGATTATTATGGCGAAGTGGCAAAACGTTATCGCTATCAAGGAACAGATATTGATGTTGGCTTCATTACATCTGTGTCAGAGTCCTTTTGTTCAAGTTGCACACGCTCAAGATTGTCCGCAGATGGCAAAATTTATACATGCCTCTTTAATGGGAATGGTCATGATTTAAGAGATTTTATGCGCTCGGGTGTTAATGATAAACAATTGGCAGAGCGAATTTGTGAGGTCTGGAATGGCAGAGATGATCGCTATTCAGATTTAAGAACGGCAGAAACAGTTGCCAATCGCAAAAAAATAGAAATGTCTTATATTGGTGGATAAATAGGCTGGCTCAAAAGGTCATGAAAGACGACTTTTTGTAGTCAGTTTTTTTCGTTCAAGGAATGAAAAAGCTCGTTAATTTATTTGATAAGTTATTTAGCGACGAGCTGGGTTTCTCAAAAGCAATGAACAATTTTTAAAATTTAAGTGTGAGGAGCGTCCGAAAACGTTTTTATTGTTTCCAATGAGTTTACATTTTTAATTTCAGGAAGGAGCTTTGTGTTTTTCAATATTAGAAATTAAAAATACAGGAATATAGACCTAATTATATAGAAATAAATATAAGAAAAATTTCATGTTTTGTTAAATGATGCCGATATAGTATGTGACTAATGTCACTTAGGCCGTTTTTGTAATGTGCCATGATGAATGAAAAATAGAGATGTTTTAGGAGAACGGAGGAAGTAAGATGTTTAAAGGCAGCCAGATGAAGAAATTATTGATGGAGAATCAACAATTGAAAGATGAAATAAATAATTTGAAAGAAACGGTAAGGGAGAAGGAAGAGACACTGACCGAATTGATGAAGGAGCTTCAGGAAGAGTTGGTCACAACGATTGAACAACATGAAACGGTGAATGGGCAACATGGTCTACTGGGAGCTTTAGTGGAACAAATTAAAGGTCATTTTGAAACAGTTAGCGAATTGGTAACGAGTTCAGGTCAATGCGCGAATCAGTTAAATGAGACAGGAAGAGAATTGCATCAATCTGCCGATGTACTCAAAAAGCGCGGTGAAGAAGGTCAATTGATTGTTAAGGATTTAGAAGGGTTAATGCAAAATCTTGGTGGGGAAATTAAAACCAATATGGATTCTATTATGACAGTAGGAGAGCGTTCAAAAGAAATTGACGACATTGTCTTTTTAATTAAAGGTATTGCAGAGCAAACGAATTTACTTGCTTTAAACGCCTCAATTGAAGCAGCAAGGGCGGGAGAATACGGAAAAGGGTTTTCAGTTGTGGCAGAAGAAGTTCGAAAGCTAGCAGAAGAAACGTCAACAAGTTCACATAATATTATGGAGCTGACGAAAAGTTTTCAAGGTGATATTGAAAAGGCAGTTGATAATACGAAAGAATGCTTTGATCTTGTTCATTCTGGAATCGAATTAAGTGAAAAAACAACTGAAAAAATGACTGAAGTGGCAAAAATTATTGATAACGTTAAAGCAAAGGTAGATGATGCAAGTGGCATTATCGCTAGTTAAAATAATTATTGTGAAAATACATTAAATGAAATGAACTTAACAAGTCGGATTTTTGAAGAAATCGAAGGCTTGATTGTAAAGCATATAGAAGATGCTCAAATAGTCGATGACAAACTGGCGAATGGTGTTAATCATTTAAAAAAGCAGGGGCTTGAACAAGGATAAATACTATTTTGTTAAGAATGAATGGATTTTTTAAGCACAATCCAATTTTAATCTCACGTGATGAAAAATGGTGGAATTTTAAGGGCAAGATTAAATGGATAAGATGCATAAAATCCAATACATCTTCAAACTAGTTAAACAATATAGTTTCTAACTTGCAAATAATAAAAACCTTCACTCTCACAATATTGTGATATTTGTCCTGTAGAACACATTTATGTACGATTATAATAGAGAGTATACAGTCATGGATTATATGAGGCATACTAGCAAATATTTGTTAAGTGGGCCGGTATAAATGGGACTCAGTAAAAAATTTACGTACATAGATGGAGTGGTTGAGATGGTAGAATTCAGAAAACCGATCCCAATTGGGGAAGCAGTTTCTCGCATTATGGCAAATAATATTGAAGGAAAAACCGAATTTGTCTCAGTAAATGAAAGCTATGGACGCTTTCTATCGGAAGACTTACTGGCAACAAATGATGTACCTCATTTTGATCGGGCACCGTATGATGGCTATGCAGTGCGCTCAATTGATACGGAGGAGGCGAGCCGTGATAATCCGATAGAATTTGAAGTGGTTGATCATATTGGAGCAGGACTTGTCTCAAATAAAAGTGTTGGTCCATTTCAGGCGGTTAGAATTATGACTGGAGCACAAATGCCAGAGTCTTGTGATTGTGTTGTCATGCTAGAACTTGCAAGAGATTATATTAAAGATGGCAAGTCTTACATGAGTACAAAGCGTAAGCATCGTCCTGGTGAAAATGTTTCCCGTCGTGGCGAAGATGCCCGAACAGGGGAAGTTTTAGTAGAGAAAGGAACAAAAATTAACCCAGGCATTCAAGCAATGCTTGCTACCTTTGGCTATGCGAAGGTTCATGTTGCAAAGAAGCCGAAAGTTGGGCTGTTTGCAACCGGAACGGAATTGTTATCTGTAGACGAGCCGTTGCAGCCAGGGAAGATTCGAAATAGTAATTCATATATGATAAGTGCACAAATTGAAAGAGCTGGTGCAGAAGTTTTTTACTTCGGCACGCTTCCAGATGATTTTGATACTTGTTTTGCAGCAGTAAAAGAAGCGCTACATAAAGTAGATTTGCTTGTGACAACAGGCGGTGTATCTGTTGGAGATTTTGACTATTTACCTGCTATTTATGAAAAACTTAATGCTACGGTTTTATTTAATAAAGTAAGCATGCGCCCAGGAAGTGTGACAACAGTAGCGGAATTGGACGGCAAGATTCTATTTGGATTATCGGGGAATCCGTCTGCTTGCTATGTAGGGTTTGAACTTTTTGCCAGACCGGTGATTCGGAAAATGCTTTTCTCGCCAAAACCGCATCTCCGAAAAGAAAAAGCAATACTTGATGTCGATTTTCCCAAAGCAAATCCATTTACTCGTTTTGTTCGAAGCAAATTATCGGTATCAGACGGGAAGCTAATTGTCACCCCGAGTGGTTTGGATAAATCGAATATCGTCATGAGTTTAGCTGGTGCCAATTCTTTAACCGTCCTCCCAGGTGGGACGAGAGGATTTTCGGCTGGAGATGAAGTAGCTGTACTCATGCTTGAAGATCACGAAGGAAGCGAATGGCCATGGTAGATGCTACTATTTTTCAAATAGTAGGATATCAAAATAGTGGGAAAACAACCTTTATCAAGAGATTAATTTCACAATTGCAGCAGAGTAATCTCTCGATTGTAACATTAAAGCATCATGGTCATGGCGGAAAACCAGATTTTCAAGAAGAGAAGGACTCACATCAGCATTTGAAAGCCGGTGCCGTTGCTTCTCTTGTAGAAGGTGCTGGCCATTTGCTAGTGCATGCGGAAAAAAGCAGTTGGTCTCTTGAAGAGAAGTTACAGCTGCTGTCTTTTTTTCGCCCTGATCTTATTTTAATCGAAGGGCACAAAAAAGAACGATATCCTAAAGCAGTATTAATTCGAAATCGAGCTGATGTAGAATTACTTCAGAAACTCGACAATATTCGTGTGATTTTTTATTGGGATGAGAAATTATTGGAGGCAAGTAAAAATGTGGCAGACATTAAACGCTTCTCTATCGAAGATCCAGTTGGGTATGAATGGGTAGCCAATTATTTGCAGTTCAAAAAATAGTCGAAAAATGTTAAAAAAATTGTCAAAAACGTAACTTTTATCACTGTGTTCTCTCTTGAATCTTACTACTATATTTGTAAGGGCTTTTATGAGCGATGGGGAGAGAGAAAAATGGATTTACTGCAAATAATCATATGGTTAATCTATCCGTATGTCGTAGTTGCTGTTTTGGGAATGGCGCTGATCTGGCGGGTTAATGGGCCTTCGGTGCAAGAGGAGATGAAGTTCCTTTATAAGCTAGGTTTGATCGTCAATCGAATGATTCTTGTGTTAATGGTATTAAGCTTTCTTTCAGGTTTCGGTGTCATTGCCTTTTACAGTATGACGAATGAACCAGAGAAGCTCTTTTATTGGGTTAGAAGCTTAGTATATTTGCAACCTGATCTCGATTTAATTGGCAGTATCTCCTTTTTGTCACGCACACATTTCCTTTTATTATTGACATTTTTGTTGGCTTTGTCGTTCTCTAAATATATCGGATTATTATCGAGACCAATACAACTTTTTAAACGTAATTGGTCGAAATCAATGAGAACTGGCTTAAAATGAACATTGTGTGTCAAACTTTATATATGTGATGTCATTCACTCCTCTTCTTTTCTTGTCTCGATATAGTTATGATAGGAAAAGAAAGGAGTGTTTTTTTATGAAATTATTTTTACCAAAGCAGCATGGTGCTTGGGCCATGTTAATCATACCATTTTGGCTTTCAGTGGTAGCATCTGGTTTTATCTGGCAGCACATCCCTTTATTTAGCGGCTGGCTGCTGTTATATTTGGCAACATTTCCAATGCTACAAATGGCAAAAGGAAAAAATCTCTCTTTTTATCGAAAGTGGACTTTCATTTATTTAATCCCAGCTGTCTTACTTTTGATGATCCCTTTCGTGACAAGGCCTTCCATTGCTATATTTGGTTTGTTGATGCTTCCGTTCTTTATAGTTAATTTATATTTCTCGAAAAAGAAGCAAGATCGGGCATTATGGAATGATTTTAGTGCTATCATTGTATTTTCCATTGGTGGCTTGGCCAGTGGATTTTTAGCAAATGGGAAAATTAATGAAGCGACCATTCTAGTCTTTATTACATCGCTCCTATTTTTCATCGGCTCTACTTTTTATGTAAAAACAATGATTCGCGAAAAGAAAAATATAGTATATAAGTGGATTTCCTGGATTTATCATGTGTTTGTTCCGATTTTTTTTCTCCTTATTGGTTTTTCGATAGTGGCTATTGCATACGTTCCAAGTTTAGTAAGAGCAATTTATTTTTATGGCAAGCCCTATTCTATGAAAAAAGTAGGGGTTCTTGAAATTGTCAATTCTATTCTATTTTTTATCGTGAACATTTTTGCAATTAGCTTTGTTAAATAATATTGATGAAAAATGATTTGGCTCATTTTGTGTGAAAGCAAGCTCCCATACGAAATGAGCCAAAATATGTAACAGCAAAAAATCGGTCTCAATTGAAAATTGAGGCCGATTTATAGTACAGAGCTATTCGATATTACAAATATCGATCGGACAATTCTCACAATCGATTTCAAGTTTTATATAATCTAAATCGTGGATCGTAATAATTCCTTTATCGATGCTGATTATTCCAGCTTTACGCAACTCACTTAATAGGCGATTAACCACTTCACGGGATGTTCCGCAAAAATTGGCTAATTCTTGGTTAGTTAGCGATGAATTGATGATAATTCCAGCTTCTGTGTGAACACCGTAACTATTTGACAGACGAATTAAAGTTGAATAGAGCGCACCTTTTTTGCCATGTAAAACGAGATCGCGAAACTTTGTTTGAGTTTTGCGATGTTCCTGACTCATCCATCTCATAAACTCTAAGGCGATGGCGTGATCTTCCCCGAGTTTCTTCTCTAAATCATTTTTGAAGATAACAGCTACTTCTCCACTTTCTATTACCTTTGCATTTTGCATATGGGTTTGGGCAGAACAAAACAAAGAGAGCTCTCCAATGAGATCTCCTTGCGAAGCCATTCTTAATGTTAACTCCCGTCCATCTGGAATCATTTTGCTCATTTGTATCTTTCCGGTAATCACAACGAATAGCTCATTAGCTTTGCTGCCCTCTTGAAACAGATATGTCCCCTTTTCCATTTTACGAATATGATGAACTGTTTCTAAAAGGGATTGAAGTTCGTTAGATACTTTCGTAAATGCTTGCATGCTATTACCCCCTTCTGTGAGGCAAAAAACTCTCCCTATAAACAGTTTAGAAATAAACATATATGTAGTCAACCAATTTACAGCACTTCCGGTTAATCCTTCCTATATTTTTATTAATTTATAAAAACGGGTTGCTTTTAGAGGTATGAGTTCTTATAATAAGAACAATATAAAATTAATAAAAATTAATAAAACTGATTAAATATACATATTTTTGATAAGGAAGGGATAAGGGATGAGGACATCAATAATAGGTACGACAGGGTATGGTGGTGTTGAACTACTTCGAATACTGCATCGTCATCCTGTATTTAAAATACAGTCGATTCATTCTACGAAGGATGAGGTTCCGATTTGGCATGAGTATCCACACCTTTATCAAATTTTAGGGAAACAGCTAGAGAAAATTGATGTGGAGGAAATTTCTGCAAAGAGTGATCTTGTATTTTTAGCGACCCCGTCTGGTGTTTCTAGCAAGCTAGTTGCTCAATTTCTCCATCACAATATTAAAGTTATTGATTTATCCGGAGATTTGCGATTAAAAAAACCAGGTGAATATGAAGCATGGTATAAAAAAACAGGCGCCGTTCCGTCCGTTGTAGAAGAAGCGGTTTATGGGTTAAGTGAATGGAATGAAAAACAAATTGAGAAAGCGAGATTCATCGCGAATCCTGGATGCTATGCAACTGCTGTCCTTTTAGGATTAGCGCCAGTGGTAAAAGAAAAATTAATTGTTCCTGACTCCATTATTATAGATGGAAAATCAGGCATTTCTGGTGCCGGGAAATCATTGACAAAAGCCTCTTTGTTTGCAGAGGTGAATGAAAATTTTAAGATTTATAAGGTTAATGAACATCAGCATACACCAGAGATCGAACAACAATTACTCGAGTGGAATGAGAACATAGAACCGATTACATTTAGTACCCATCTTTTACCGATAACAAGAGGAATCATGGCAACGATCTATGTTAAGCTCCGAGCACAAGCGAATACAGAGCAGCTTGTTGCTTTGTATAAGGAAGCATATAAGGGAAAACCGTTTGTAAGAGTTCGACCGCATGGAAATTATCCATCTGTAAAAGAAGTTCAAGGTTCAAATTATTGTGATATTGGTTTGAATGTAGATGAGCGTACAGGACGATTAACGATTGTTTCTGTCATAGATAATTTAATGAAAGGAGCAGCAGGTCAGGCCGTGCAAAATGCGAATATCCTCAATCGTTTAAACCCGGCTACAGGCTTAGAAATGCTGCCTCTATATCCGTAAAATGTCGAAGAAACGGTTTGAAAAAGAAATAATCATAAGGAGGAATAACAGGTGGGAACACTTACAAAGGTGGCCAAAATAATAGAAATTGAGAATGGGAGTATTTTATCAGCGCAAGGATTTCATACAGGTGGAATTCATGCAGGATTAAGATATGCTAAAAAAGATGTGGGCATGATTTTTAGTGAAGTTCCTGCTGAGAGTGCGGCAGTTTACACTTTACATGATTTTCAAGCTGCACCAATAGCTGTCACAAAAGAAAGCATAAGTCATAGTGGTAAATTACAGGCAGTGGTTGTTAATAGTGCTTGCGCCAATGCTTGTACCGGAGAACAAGGCTTAAAGGATGCCTATGAGATGAGGGAACTGGCGGCACAAAAAGTTCAGGTGGAGCAATATTTAGTCGCAGTTGCTTCAACAGGTGTCATAGGCGAATATATGAAAATGGATAAAATTAAGAAAGGAATCGAGCAAATTCAGCTAGGGAATGCCTCCACTAATGCAGATGACTTCCAGACGGCTATCTTAACGACAGATACATGTATGAAGAAGTGTGGTTTTCAAGCTGAGATCGACGGCAAGATCGTTCACATGGGAGGAGCCGCGAAAGGCTCTGGAATGATTCATCCAAATATGGCGACAATGCTTGGGTTTATTACAACCGATGCAAATATCAGCTCTGAAAACTTGCAAGTAGCATTAAGAGAAGTTACTGATGATACCTTTAATCAAATTACCGTTGATGGGGATACGTCAACAAACGATATGGTTCTTGTAATGGCAAATGGTTTGGCTGAAAATCAATTGCTATCACCGTCACATCCTGAGTGGGAAGTGTTTCTTCAGCTTTTAAATAAAACTTGCGCAAGCTTAGCAAAGCAAATTGCCAAAGACGGAGAAGGTGCAACGAAGCTTGTAGAGGTTCATGTAACAGGAGCATATGATGAGGATGATGCTCGGAAGATTGCAAAACAAATTGTAGGCTCAAATCTAGTGAAAACAGCCATATATGGAGCCGATGCAAACTGGGGAAGAATTATTGGGGCGATCGGGCAAGCAGATACGAAAGCAAAAGCAGACAAAGTCACGATTTCGATTGGACCAGTGAAGATGCTTGATAAAAGCGAAATCAGCAAATTTTCTGAGGAAGAAGCAAGTGGGTATTTAAAAGGAGACTTTATTGAGATTTTGGTTGATTTGCATATGGGCGATGGAAGTGGTACCGCTTGGGGTTGCGATTTAACTTATGATTATGTGAAAATTAATGCAAGTTATCGGACATAGGGGAGCAAAGCATGAGGACATTATTAATTAAATGCGGTGGCAGTACCCTAGGAGAATTATCTACAGATTTTTTTGTAAGTCTTCAAGATTTGAAGAAACAAAACTATCAAATTGTCATTATTCATGGTGGGGGACCTGATATAAATCAAATGTTGGCCCAACTGCATGTTCAGGCAGAGTATGTAAATGGATTAAGAAAAACAACTGCAGAAATATTAGAAGTAGTCGAGCTTGTATTAGCAGGCAAGACAAATCGCAGCCTTGTTCAAATGTTAGAGGGACATAAGCTTTCAGCATTAGGGTTAAATGGAAGCGACGTTGGTTTGTTAAAAGGACGCTATATCAACAAAGAAGAATTAGGTTATGTGGGAGAAATTACTGAGGTGAATAGTGAGTTCATCCACTCTATTTTAACTCAAGGAATTATCCCTGTCATTACTCCAATAGCGATTACGAACACTGGTGTGAAGCTAAATGTTAATGCTGACTATGCAGCTGCTGCTGTTGCTAAAGCTCTTAAAGTTGAACAGTGCTTATTTGTCACTGATGTAGAAGGAATTATGGTAGACGGAGCAGTACGAGAAATGCTCACTGCAGATGAAGTTGAAAATTTCATCGCTTCAGGTGAAATATACGGGGGGATGATCCCGAAGGTTGCATCAGCGTTGTCCGTTTTAGAAAAAGGAATAGAGAGCGTAAGAATTGTTGCTGGAAAGAAGAAAATTTATCAACATGATCGATGGTTTGGTACAAAAATTCTTGGAAAAGAGAGGGGGATATGAATGAGTTATTTATTTCCGACTTATGCCCGCTGGGATGTGGAGCCTGTTGCTGCAGAGGGAAGCTATTTAACGGACAGCGAGGGGAAGCAGTATTTGGATTTTACATCTGGTATTGGTGTTTGCAATCTTGGTCATCGACCCCAAGTGGTAAAGGAAGCAATTGAACATCAGCTCAATCGGTTTTGGCATGTATCTAATCTTTTTGCTAGTGGGGAGCAAGAGCAAGCAGCAAAAAAGTTGGCAACGGCCGCTAAGATGGAAGCAGTATTCTTTGCAAACAGTGGAGCGGAAGCAAATGAAGCGGCAATTAAATTAGCGCGAAAGGCGACAGGAAAGACTAAAATTATCACGTTTAATAAATCATTTCATGGACGAACATTTGCGACGATGTCAGCAACAGGTCAAGATAAAATAAAGTCTGGATTTGGGCCTATGCTGGAGAAATTCTCTTATGCAACCTATAATGATATCGATTCTGTAAAGGATATATTCACTGACGATGTTGCTGCAGTAATGTTAGAAATCATTCAAGGAGAAGGTGGAGTTCATGTTGGGGATAAGAGCTTTTTACAGGCAGTTGAAAAGCTTTGTCATGAAAAGAATGCCCTCCTTATCGTTGACGAAGTCCAAACTGGAATCGGGAGAACAGGAAGACCATTTGCCTTTCAACATTTTGCCTTAAATCCTGATATAGTTACTTCTGCGAAAGGCTTGGGAAGTGGTGTCCCGATTGGTGCCATTTTGGGGAAGGAAAATTTAAAACCTTTTTTTGGACCTGGGAGTCACGGTTCGACTTTTGGCGGTAACCCGATTAGTATAGCGGCTGCCCATGCGACGATGAACATTATTTTTGATCAGGTTTTTCTAAAAGAGGTTGAATATAAGGGCGATTACTTAATCTCACAGTTAGAAGCGTTTTTTCAAGGTAGCACCTTTGTGAAGGAGATTCGCGGCAAAGGATTAATGATTGGAATCGAATTCAAGCAATCCATTCAGGTGATATTACAAGCATTAAGAAAAGAAGGTGTTCTTGCCCTAGCAGCAGGAGAAAATGTACTTAGGCTTTTGCCGCCGTTAACAGCATCTATTTCTGAAATTGATCTGTTCCTTCTTCATTTAAAAAAAGTCGTTGAGACCGTAGTAGAGCCAACTCTAAAGGCTTAATTTTTATCTTGTGTATGCATAAATATAAAAAAGATAATATAAATATACGTATAGGTTTGAGGTGTTTTTCATGAAGGGATATTTACACTTGCAAAGTGGAGATATATATGAAGGAAACTGGAATACGAATATTCCGATTGAGGAGATAGAGGGTGAGGTTGTCTTCTATACTGGAATGACCGGTTACCAAGAGGTTCTGACAGACCCAAGCTATAAGGATCAAATAATTGTTTTCACGTATCCGCTTATTGGTAACTACGGGATTAATGAAGAGGACTTTGAAAGCAAGAAACCTCATGTTGCAGGTGTTGTTGTATATGAAGCCAATATGGAAGCGTCCCATTATCAAGCAGCGTACTCTCTTCAAGCGTATCTTGAAAAGTGGAAAATTCCTCTATTATCCCATATTGACACGCGTGCAATCGTGAAGAAAATCCGTTCCTATGGTTCTATGCCAGCTCTTATTTCTAAGAAACAAGGAATGAGCGAACTTGGCAAACAATCAATAGAATCGGAAAAGGTTCCACATGTGTCAGAAAAACGAATGAAAACATATGGGAAAGGCAGTCCCCATATTGTCTTGTTCGATTTCGGAGCAAAAAATTCAATTTTGTCATCACTGCTTGAAAGAGATTGCCAAGTAACAGTTGTCCCGTACAATACGTCTTACAAAGCAGTCACTGGTCTTGCTCCAGATGGGGTTCTGTTATCGAATGGACCAGGGGATCCAAAACAGCTGCAGGATGTTTTGCCAACGATTCGCCAGCTTGTTGAAACGTATCCAACACTAGGCATATGTTTAGGACATCAGCTTGTTGCTTTAGCATTGGGAGGAAATACGAAAAAACTATCATTTGGTCACAGAGGGGCCAATCATCCAATTAAGGATTATCAAAAGAATAGGGTATTTATGTCATCTCAAAATCATAGCTATGTGGTTGATGAAGATAGCATAAAAGGAACAGGACTAGTGGCTAGGTTCTATCATTTACATGATCAATCTGTTGAGGGCTTAACTCATCAAGAACTACCACTGCAAACAGTGCAATTTCATCCGGAGGCGAATCCCGGACCTTCAGAAGGTGACTATATTTTTGATGAATTTCTACAGATGATTACTGAAAACAAGAGGAGTGCCGCATTATATGCCTAAAGACACCAGCATAGAAACTATATTAGTTATTGGATCAGGAC
Organism: Robertmurraya sp. DFI.2.37; assembly: GCF_029211245.1. Taxonomy (NCBI): domain Bacteria; kingdom Bacillati; phylum Bacillota; class Bacilli; order Caryophanales; family Bacillaceae; genus Robertmurraya; species Robertmurraya sp. DFI.2.37. Next base: position 89,284 of record NZ_JARGEJ010000005.1, read on the forward strand.
CGATTGTTATCGGGCAGGCAGCAGAGTTTGACTATGCCGGTACACAAGGCTGCATTGCTTTGAAAGAGGAAGGCTATAAAGTCATACTCGTCAATAATAATCCAGCGACGATCATGACCGATTCTAACTTTGCCGATCGCATTTATTTTGAACCATTAACAGTGGATGTGTTAGAAAAAATTATTGAGAAGGAGCGACCTGATGGGCTACTAGCCACATTAGGAGGACAGACTGGATTAAACTTAGCTTTTCAATTAAGTGAACAAGGTATTCTGGAGAAGTATCAAGTTAAAATGCTTGGAAGTTCAATTGACTCCATAAAAAGAGGAGAGGACCGAGAAGCATTTCGTCAGCTTATGAAAGATTTACATGAGCCGGTGCCAGAAAGCGAAATTGTCCACACTGTCGAAGAAGCGCAGCAATTTGCACAGAAGGTTGATTATCCTATTATTGTAAGACCAGCTTATACCCTTGGTGGAACAGGCGGTGGGATCGCCGAAGATGAAGACCAGCTCACACAGCTTGTTTCAGGTGGATTGCAGGAAAGTGCGATTCATCAATGCTTAGTTGAGAGAAGTATCGCCGGTTTTAAAGAAGTGGAATATGAAGTCATGCGTGATCGCGCTAATACTTGTATAACGATTTGCAATATGGAGAACTTCGATCCGGTTGGCATTCATACAGGGGATTCAATTGTTGTAGCGCCGTCACAAACATTAACAGATGATGAGTATCAAATGCTGCGTGCAGCAAGCATTAAGATTATTTCTGCATTAGGAATTATTGGGGGTTGTAATATTCAGTTTGCCCTCGATCCAAAAAGTAAAAATTATTATTTAATTGAGGTTAATCCAAGGGTGAGTCGTTCGTCTGCCCTTGCTTCAAAAGCAACGGGTTATCCGATTGCTCGCATGGCAGCAAAGTTAGCTGTTGGGTACAGATTGGATGAAATTATCAATCCGGTTACGGGAGACACATTTGCGAGTTTTGAGCCGGCGCTTGATTATGTCGTTGTAAAAATACCAAAATGGCCCTTTGATAAATTTCCAAAAATTGAACGAAAGCTTGGTACACAAATGAAGGCTACCGGTGAGGTCATGAGCATTGATCGGAGCTTTGAACGTGCGCTGCTAAAAGCGATCCATTCTTTAGAGATTGATGTCTTGGATTTACAGCTACCTGGTTTGTCTAGCAGCAGCAAAGACCAATTAATCGAGCAGCTTCTCCAACAAAATGATGAAAGGCTGTTTATCTTATTGGAGCTTTTGCGCCGAGACTATGAGATTGAGCAACTTCATAATATAACTAAAATAGATCATTTCTTTTTATCCTATTTAAAAAGACTTGTTTCAATTGAGAGAATGATCGATGCCACGAGTTTCTCTCAGGTTTCAAGAAATGAACTTCAGCTTTTTAAAGAAAAAGGTTTCAGTGACAGATATTTAGCCAAATGTTGGAGTGTTAACGAAAACGCAGTAAGGATGAAAAGACAAGATTATGGAATTGTCCCTTCTTATAAAATGGTCGACACTTGTGCAGCAGAATTTGAAGCAAAATCAAATTATTACTACTCAACCTATTTTGGCGAAAATGAACAAATCCCATCTTCAAAACAAAAGGTTCTCATTATAGGAAGTGGTCCAATTCGCATTGGTCAAGGAGTGGAATTTGATTATTGTTCCGTTCACGGCGTCTTTGCCCTTAAGGAGCTGGGTGTGGAAACGATAATGATCAACAACAATCCTGAAACGGTTAGCACTGATTTTGCAACTGCAGATAAATTGTATTTTGAACCATTAATGTTGGAGGATATTTTAAATGTGATCGATGCTGAAGGGGTAACTGATTGCATTATCCAGCTTGGAGGACAGACAGCGATCAATTTAGCGAAAGAGCTTGAGGCATGGAATGTAAATATTTTAGGAACAAAATCAGATGTTATTGATCTACTAGAAGATCGCAAGCTTTTTTATCAGCTACTAGACGATTTGGATATTCCCCATTTACAAGGGGACATCGTTCATAATGAAGAGGAATTAGTGAAAACGGTTGGAAAAATGGGTTATCCTGTTTTATTAAGACCGTCCTTCGTTATAGGCGGAAAAGGAATGGAAATCATTCAAAATGAAATTGAATTGCAGCAATATATCGATAAGGGGCAGGCGCGTTATCCGTTTTTAGTAGATGAGTTTCTCCATGCAACCGAAGCAGAGGTTGATCTTGTCACAGATGGACATTATATTCTTATGCCTACCATTATGGAACATATTGAAAAAACGGGAGTTCATTCCGGTGATAGTTTATCCGTCCTTCCTGCGCAAAGCTTGTCCTATACAGTTAAAGGGAAAATAACTGACTACGCAAAGAAAATTGCCAGCTTTTTACATTATAAAGGGTTGATGAATATTCAATTTATCATTGAGGATGATAACGTCTATGTACTTGAAGTCAATCCTCGTGCTAGTAGAACTGTGCCGATCGTTAGTAAAGTAACAGGTATTCCACTTGTGCAAATAGCGACAAAAATATTGCTCGGGAAATATAAATTGTCGAAAGTTGATGAAGACCAAAATTTAATGGCAATTCCGTTTGTTTGTGTAAAATATCCTGTCTTCTCTAATTATGCTTTAAAAGGGATGGATTCGAAGGTTAGCGCGGAAATGCGTTCAACTGGTGAGGGAATTAGTTTAGGGAGTTCAGAAGAAGAGGCTTTGCGCAAAGCTTTCCATCAGGCAATCCGGCCTTCGGGAAGGATTGTGGTCAAAGAAAATATTGAGCTCATTGATTTAGCTGAATCTTTTGAACTCGTCGTCTCTAACAGCGAAGAAGAGTTAGAGGAACCGACAATCGCCTATTTTAATCCGAAGGAAGAGCTAGAAGATAAACGATTGCGTGAACATGCAACAAAGAGGAGGATTATAAACTTCACTGAACCAGAAAGTCTTAAAGCGTTTAGTCAAGCTTTAAAAGTAACAGATTTTGAGATAAAAGCATTGGAGGATTGGCATTCTTCATTAAGTGTCAAAGTGTAAGGAAGGTTCTTAAAATGGGAGAGGAAGTGGAAATAAAGATGTTATCATTACAAGCGAAAGATGAGAGCACAAGCATTAAGGGTAAAGATTTACTAACCTTAGCTGATTATTCTCCAGCAGTGATTACAGGACTGCTAAAGAAAGCTAAGGAATTAAAGGCAGCCTATCTATCTGGGGAAGCGACCCCTGTTCTGCAAGGTAAGATATTGGGATTGATCTTTGATAAACCTTCAACCCGCACAAGGGTTTCTTTTGAAGCAGGGATGCTACAATTAGGTGGTCAAGTGATTCATCTTAACGGTCAAGAAATGCAGCTTGGAAGAGGAGAACCAATTTCGGATACAGCAAAAGTACTCTCACAATATATTGATGCTGTTATGATCCGTACATTCTCTCATGAACGTGTTATAGAGCTTGCCAATCACGCTTCAATCCCGATAATTAATGGATTAACTGATTTATACCATCCATGTCAAGCGTTAGCTGATTTATTAACCATTGAAGAGGAAAAAGGGACATTACAAGGAATTAAGCTTGTTTATATTGGCGATGGAAATAATGTTGCCCATTCATTAATGATTGCTGCCGCGAAAGTAGGGATGTATATCGTTGTAGCCACACCTCCCGGATATGAGCCAAACAGTGAAGTTATTAAACTAGCTAAGAAATTTGCCCGTGAAAGTGATGGAGAGGTAACTGTTACCAATGATCCAATAAAAGCAGTTGCGAAAGCAGATGTTATTTATACGGACGTGTGGACGAGTATGGGGCAAGAAGCGGAAAACGCGCAGAGATTACTCAATTTCAAGGATTATCAAGTAAATGAAAAGCTTGTTCTGGGAGCAAAAGCTGATTATTTATTTCTCCATTGCTTACCTGCCCATAGAGGTGAAGAAGTTACTGGAGAAGTAATTGACGGGTCTCATTCTTTCGTCTTTCAGCAGGCAGGTAATCGCCTTCATGTCCAAAAAGCATTATTAGTAGAAATTTTAAAATAACGCTGGCGAAACGATAGACTTCTAAGAAGCCAATGACAAAAGAGCAGCCAATCGGCTGCTCTGTCTCCATAATATTAAGCGAATAAAAATACGAGTGGTCCAACGATAAAACAGTAGATAGCAAAATATTTTAAGTTTCCACGGGCCATAATATTCATAAACCATTTTAATGAAAAATATGATGCGATTAATGAAGCGAAGAAAGCAAAGGTATATGGTAATGCTAATTGGGCGAGATTGTCATCTCCTAATATATCCTTAAAACCAAGAATCATCCCGCCAGCACTAACGGGAATATATAATAAAAATGAATAGCGTAAAGCTGTCTCTTGCTTCATACCTAACCCCATTGCTGCAACAATCGTTGCTCCAGAGCGACTAATACCAGGAATGAGAGCTACCGCTTGAGCAAGACCAACGATTATCGCATCGCGCATGGATAAATCTGCATCATTTTTGCGTCCTCGTAAATTACGAATAAGCCACAAGGCAATACCTGTCACTAACAACGTAACTCCTACCACTTTTACACCTGTTAAATTATTTTCTATGTAATCCCCAAACAAAACCCCAAGTACACCAGCAGGGATCGTTCCAATAATTAAGTAAATAATAAAGCGAAAATCAGATTTAGCTGATTCTTCTCGGGTTGTGATATAGGAAAGACCGTTTTCAATCAGCCTCCAAATATCTTTGCGATAAATAATCAGGACAGCTATTAATGATGCCGTATTCACTAGAAGGGCAAAGCTTAATCCTTCGATTTCAACATTTAAAAAATGACCAGCAATTTCCAAATGACCACTGGATGAAATAGGGATAGGTTCAGTGAAACCTTGAAAAAGTCCTAAAATAAAGTATTTAACAATCTCAAAAAAATCCATAATATGCCTCCTGATTTTAAACAAAATTCACAATCTCTACTATAACATACCTGATGATGTTGATGTACGTAAATATAGACGAGGGAGTTAAATAGAAAGTTTCAATCCATAAACATTCATGAAAGATTGATAAAAGGAAATAATATTTTTATCAAACAGGAAAGGAGAGTATCAATGGGACAGAGCCATAAATTTCGAGCAGGTCAAAAGGCGCCGAACAATGGAATATATGTAGAGATAGGTGAAGAGGGTGACGGTGTCATGAACCCAAAAAAGATAAAACTCAAAGCAGGGGATCGTTTCCCTGAAAACTCAAATCATAATCGCCATTGGACTTACAAAACAAAACCTAGAGATTCAGGTTGATCATGGTACCTTTCCGACTTTGTTATCGTAACAAGTATGATTTAAACAGCTTCTATGCATGAGCTGGTATACTATATTTTTTATGAAATTTTATTCCCTTTGCCACCCTCTTCAATGGGTGGCTTTACATATGAAAAAAATGACTTATAATGGAATAAAGGTCAAAAAAGGTCAAAGGAGGAATTAAGATGGATCTGAACAGGATGACGGAACGAATGCAAGCTGCCTTGTTTAGTGCCCAGTCTACTGCCGCTTCAAAAGAGCATCAGGAGGTTGATGAAGACCATTTGTTTTTAGCTCTGCTGAAGCAAGATGAGAGCCTTGTTGCTGCTATTCTAGAACGAGTCCAATTTCCTTCTGCAAAATTTGAACAAAAAATAAATGTATTGCTTCACAAAAAACCTCAAGTATCTGGAAGTGGAGTGGAGCAGGATAAGCTCTATATTACCGCTCGATTGCAGAAATTATTAATTGAGGCGGAGCGGGAGATGGAAAAGCTTCAAGATGATTTTCTTTCTGTTGAACATATGTTACTCGCTGCCATGATTTATAAGCAATCAAGCATTGGTGAAATGTTGAAGAATGAACGGATCACATATGATGCTTTACTTCAAGAAATAAAAGAAATAAGGGGGAATCAAAGAGTGACTTCACAAAATCCTGAGGCCACATACGATGTATTAAATAAATATGGGAGAGATTTGGTTGCGGAAGTAAAGGCGGGAAAGCTTGATCCGGTAATTGGTCGTGACGGGGAAATCAGAAATGTGATTCGAATTCTTTCGCGCAAAACAAAGAATAACCCCGTTCTAATTGGTGAGCCAGGCGTTGGAAAAACGGCTATTGTCGAGGGTTTAGCACAAAGAATCGTCCGGAAAGATGTGCCGGAGGGTCTTAAGGATAAAACGATTTTCTCACTTGATATGAGTTCACTCATCGCTGGGGCAAAATTTCGAGGAGAATTTGAAGAACGGTTAAAGGCGGTTCTAAATGAAATAAAAAAAAGCGAGGGCAGAATTCTCCTTTTTATTGATGAAATCCACACCATTGTCGGTGCAGGGAAAACTGAAGGGGCAATGGATGCTGGCAATATGTTAAAACCAATGCTTGCTCGTGGTGAATTACATTGTATTGGTGCAACCACTTTAGATGAGCATCGTAAGTATATTGAAAAAGATCCAGCGCTCGAAAGACGCTTTCAACAAGTCCTTGTACAGGAACCGGATGTGGAGGATACGATTTCCATTCTTCGTGGCTTGAAAGAAAGATTTGAAATTCATCATGGGGTCAATATTCATGACCGTGCTCTTGTAACAGCGGCCATTTTATCGGATCGGTATATTTCAGACCGTTTTTTACCTGATAAAGCGATTGATCTTGTTGATGAGGCTTGTGCGATGATTCGAACAGAAATTGATTCAATGCCATCAGAGCTTGATGAAGTGACACGCCGTGTGATGCAATTAGAAATTGAAGAGGCTGCCTTGCAAAAGGAAGAAGATGAGCAAAGTAAAAATAGGCTGGCTACCCTGCAAAAAGAGCTTGCAGATATGCGTGATAAAGCCAATTCAATGAAAGCAAAGTGGATGGCTGAAAAAGAAAGTATTCAACAAGTTCAAGAAAAGCGAGAAACATTGGAACGATTACGGAGGGAATTAGAAGAGGCTGAGAATCAATATGATTTAAATAAAGCTGCTGAACTCCGCCATGGACGAATTCCGTCCCTTGAGAAAGAATTGAAAGAGTTGGAAGAGGAAGTAAGCAAGCAAGCGGATGAAAGACTTCTGCGTGAAGAAGTGACAGAAGAGGAAATTGCTAATATTGTTGCAAGGTGGACAGGCATTCCACTGGCAAAGCTTGTGGAAGGTGAAAGGGAAAAGCTGTTGCGCCTTGAACAAATTCTCCATGAGCGTGTAGTCGGACAAGACGAGGCAGTAACATTGGTGTCTGATGCTGTTCTTAGAGCTAGAGCAGGGATAAAAGATCCGAATAGGCCGATTGGCTCTTTTATTTTCCTTGGTCCTACGGGTGTAGGAAAAACCGAGCTTGCAAAAGCATTGGCACAAGCTTTATTCGATAGTGAGGATCAAATCATTCGAATTGATATGTCTGAATATATGGAGAAACATTCTGTTTCAAGATTGGTTGGAGCGCCTCCGGGCTATGTCGGGTATGAAGAAGGTGGCCAGTTAACGGAAGCTGTGCGCAGAAAACCATATTCAGTCATATTGCTCGACGAAATCGAAAAAGCTCATCCTGACGTATTCAATATCTTGTTGCAGATGCTCGATGATGGTCGGGTAACTGATTCCCAAGGGAGAACGGTTGATTTTAAAAATACTGTTATTATCATGACCTCTAATATTGGCTCGCATTTTTTATTAGAAGATCGAAACGATGAGTTCATTTCTAAAGACGTTAAAAATCAAGTCATGACACAGTTAAGAGGGCATTTTCGACCAGAATTCTTGAATCGGGTCGATGAAACGATCCTTTTCAAACCTTTGTCATTGCAAGATATAAAAATGATTGTTGTAAAATTGATTGCAGAATTACAGAGAAGATTAGAGGCCCAACAAATTCAATTAAGCATAACCGAGGGTGCTAAAGAATATATTGCAGCAAATGGATTTGATCCGGTGTATGGAGCGAGGCCGTTGAAACGTTTTATGCAACGAAATGTTGAAACGATGCTAGCAAGAGAAATTATTGCTGGTCACATTGGGGAAAATAGTGCTGTACAAATCATTCTTCAAGACGATACAATCAAGTTATCAACCATTGATTTTTAAAATCGCAACAAAAAAGTCATCCTCTGAAATCAGGATGACTTTTTTACCCTAAGCGTATAGAATGTAACCACTTGCTTTAAAGATGATCACTTAACTAAGGGCTTGTCTTTTTACGCTATCCTGTTGTAGTGACCGTACCAATTCTTTTACGTGTACTTTCATTATTAAGGCAGTGCTTTATAATAACACCTTAATTAATGAATCCCTTCTTTTCCACTTGGTTCATCAGGAATAATGGCAGGGAAAATTAAAATAACTATGGTAGCCGCGACACCTAAGATGGCACCAGTTTCAAACTCATATTGTACTCCGATCATTGAGCTTGCTACGTACGTTAACATTTGAACTAGAGCGAATGTCCAGAAAAAAGTCCAAAAGTATTTCACCGTAATCACCTCTTACCTAAATAACATCTGTTTTATTCTACCATAGCGGCTCCAATTGATAAAGTAAAACTTTGATATGAAAGGAAATGTATCGCTTTCATATTTGTTCGTGTAACGCATGTTAATGTTGCTTACTGGAAACATGCTTTCAAAGTCTTTTAACTACGATTGCATTAAAAGAATTACTCTCTTTGTTCATATATTGGAAATGAATCAGGTTGAATCATCTAGTTCGGTACCAACGATTGGTTGTTAAAAATAACACTGCAAAAAAGAAGATAAAGAAATAATGTAAATATGGGCGAACCCCCTTTCACTTTAAACATAACTTCATACATTAATAAGAGTAAATTCACAGAAGGAGTTTTTCGTATGGAGCACCGAAACTTTAAGCTGGATACCGAATGGAACATGATTCATTATCCCGAAAAACCTACTGGTTTCGGTATCCTTATTATTGGTGATGAACGTCATTATGTTGACGAGAATTCGAGTTTTTGGACACAAAATGAAGGGAAGCAAAGATTGATTGAGAGCTTTAAGAAATCAGGCTATACCGTATTTTATTCGAATCTATATGGGAAAAATTGGGGAAGTGAAAAAGCTGTTAATTTGGCAAAGCGCCTATATGAATATATTATCCGTACTGAAATTATTAATAGCAAAATACACATTTTAGCTGAAGGGATGGGAGCTTTAGTTGCCCTAAAGCTTATTAACGAAATGAATGGGAATATACGCTCTATTGTATTATTAAATCCTGTCTTATCTTTAAAGCATCATTTAGAACAAGAGAAGGATCATAAGTTTTTCTACAAAAAATTATTAAAAGAGCTTTCTTATTCGTTCGATAAGGAAAGCAAGCAAATTATCGAGATTATAAGCAGTCCTGAATTTGAGAGTCCCCAATTGCATTCGGATATCCCAACGAAGATTATTCATGTATTGTCAGGAAATCGCGCCTATAAACAATCAACATTATTAAAGAACCTTTCCGTCATATGGAAAAGTGAAGAAGTGCCGATTACAATTAGCTATCTTCTTCCTGAAAAGAAGCCACAGATGGACTATTATATGATCACCTTTATGAAAACACATGAAGGTATCCTTTAAAACATCCTGAAAACTAGTTCAATTGTCATTTGAAATAATCAAGCCTCCCACAGCATATGATGGAGTAAGAGTTTACTCAGGGAGGCTTTTTGCTATGGACAAGGCAATTATGATTGGAACATTTGAGTTTTTAGGATTTCATTTTACTAAGAAGATGTTGGAAGAAGGAATGGAAGTTGTTGGTGTTCATTTTAACAAAGAAAATAATGAATCATATTTAATAGAAGAGAAACGATTACAAATTGGTAGGAATGCGAATTTTGTGGAAGAGAAGTTTAATTCCTTCAAAGGAGAAGGCTTTGAAAGAGCGCCCCTGATCATTGATTATTATGATTTTTTTATGCGAGCGGATGAAGACCAAATAGTTGCGTTTACTGAAAATCAGTTGCTGCTGCAAAATCGCGATAAAATCATTCTTCTACTCCCTCTGTCCATATTTAATGAGGATTTTAGGGATGTTAGAAATAATTTAGAAGAATTAATTTCGTCTGCAAAAAAACAAAATCAGGTCGTGCAGGAATTTTTTTTACCCACTGTATATGGACCATGGCAGTCTGAAGCCTTCCTCTTTCAACAAGCATTTGTTAAGAAAAGAGATGAATGGAATATAACTGCAAGAGAGTGGACCGCTGATGCTTTATACGTTGAGGACGTTGTTGCAAATATTTTAAAGCTAATGGAGAAAGATGAGAAACGATATATTTTGAAAAATGCCGTGTCAGAAGCTTGGGAAAAGTGTGCGAAGTCTTTAGAAATTAAAGAAACACCGGTTCGAACTATTGAAAAGGGAGTCGATGGACGTGAGGTCATCATAAAGGAAGCAACATCATTTGAGATGGGATTAAAAAAACAAAAAAAGGTAATTGAAATGTTAGGAATGTAAAGATAAAGAAAAAATTCTTCCCAATTATGCCTGATAAATGTAGAATTAAAATGATTACATCATTTCGACTAGGACGAAAGATTGATCTTCGATTTTATCTGAGAGGCGGAAAAAGAATGCAAAAGATATTAGCATGTTTCGGGATGATTCTTTTATGCCTTTTTACGCTTTCAGCGTGTGGACAAACATTAAGAACAGGCGAACTAAAAAAAGCCGGATTATTAGTGCCAGAAACCGTGAATGATCAGGTTTGGGGTACCAAAGGTTATAAAGGTATGTTAAAAATCCAATCGCACTTTAATGTGGATGTGTACTATAAAGAGGGAATGAATTCAGAAGCGGTTGTCCAAAGAGCTGTAAAGGAATTTGATCAAAAAGGTGTTAATTTAATTTTTGGCCATGGCAATGAGTATGCTGATTATTTTAACAGGCTTTCAAAAGAATATCCGGATATTCATTTTGTCAGTTTTAATGGAAATGCAACTCAAGAAAATACGACAAGCTTGAATTTTGATGCTTATGCTATGGGTTTTTTTGGCGGAATGGTCGCTGGTCATATGACAAGCACCGATCATGTGGGGATTATTGCTGCATATGAATGGCAGCCTGAGGTTGAGGGGTTTTATGAAGGAGCAGTGTTCGCGAATCACGATGTTAATGTGAACATTAAATTTGTATGGCAATGGGATGATGATGAGCGAGCCCTGTTGCTTTTAGACGAAATGCTTCATAACGATGTCGATGTCATTTATCCTGCAGGCGATGGTTATAATGTTCCAGTTATAGAAAGGATAAAGGAAAATGGGCTTTATGCAATTGGCTATATTTCTGACCAGTCCGATTTAGGTGAATCAACTGTATTGACGAGTACGATTCAGCATGTCGACTCGTTGTATGAATTAGTGGCAGAACAATTTAACAAAGGGAAATTGGAATCAGGTAATCTCACCTTTGATTTTCAAGATGATGTTATTTCATTAGGAGAATTTAGTCCACTTGTGGATCAAGAATTTATCGATACCATTAACAAAATGATCGAGACGTATAAAGAAACAGGTAAATTACCAAAATAAAATAATTGAAATTGCTATTATGAAATTTATCGATAATTTTACGTTGTTAAACAAAACTGCCTGTTCAAATGGATAGGCAGTTTTTATATGCATTGATAAAATGCTTGATTGTTTTGATGTTCTACCTAAATTATTATGATTTCTTTGAAATGAGATTTTCTAGAACTGGCTTGATTTTATTTAAAAGTGGTTTTAGCTCCTTTGTCGATGTCATTAATGTATCGACATGATGCATTACTTCCATGTAATCAACATTTTGTAAAAATTGTTCAATCGACTTATTGATTCCGTTATGATGACTGCTTTTGTCTCCTGCCTTTGCTTTATCGCTTGTCCGTGCACCTAGAATCCAGTCCCAATTCTCATGTTGATTTTCTGTTGTTTCCTCACTAATAGGAGTGTTTCGTTCTCCAAACATGAATCTTGAAAAGCGATCAGTTACTTCCGTTTTTGTGTTTTTCTCCTCCATTTCTGGCACCTCCTTATTTTTATCCCATATTAAATTATTCTTTCTAGTCTGTAATGGTATAGACAAACGTGGAGTTTGAAAGAAACAAATATACTGGTGAAAAAAGTTGCAGGAAATGATTTCTCTTGATAAAATAATTAGTACCAAGTCATAATAATTGATAATAAAAATAAAACTTGCTTGCTCATCTTAATTAGGAAAAGTGAATTGGAATGATAAATGAATGAAAATCTTACATCTTTTTTGGATGAAAGGAGATAAGGAATGAACGCTGGAGTTATAGGAATTGGTAGATTTCTTCCGGATAATATTGTTACAAATACGGATTTAGAAAAGAAAATGGATACTTCTGATGAATGGATTCGAACAAGAACAGGAATTGAAGAAAGGCGAATTGCTGATCAAAATATAGATACCTCTGACATGGCATTTAGGGCTGCGAAAAAAGCAATTGAGAATGCAAACATTTCACCTGAGGAAATTGGTTTAATTTTGGTCGCTACAGTGACACCAGATACTCCTTTCCCATCTGTATCTTGTAAAATTCAAGAAATGCTTGGAGCTGTGAATGCTGCCGCGATGGACATAAGTGCAGCATGTGCTGGGTTTATGTATGGCATGGTGACAGCGAAGCAATTTGTTGAAGGCGGAGCATATAAGTATGTGTTAGTAGTTGGTGTAGAAAAGTTATCAAAGATCATGGATTGGGATGATCGTAGTACGGCCGTATTGTTTGGCGATGGAGCTGGAGCGGCAGTTATTGGTCAAGTATCGGAAAACCGTGGTATTTTAGCTTTTGAATTAGGAGCGGATGGTTCAGGAGGAAAATACCTATACCAAGACGAATATATTATGATGAATGGTAGAGAAGTATTCAAATTTGCTGTAAGGCAGATGGGTGAAAGCAGTGTTAAAGTATTAGATAAAGCTGGATTAACAAAAGAAGATGTAGACATGCTCATTCCTCATCAAGCTAATATTCGAATTATGGAGGCTTCAAGACAAAGGCTGGAACTTCCACTTGAAAAGATGTCAAAAACGGTTCATAAATATGGTAATACTTCGGCTGCTTCGATTCCGATTTCAATTGTTGAAGAGCTTGAAGCTGGAAAAATCAAAGATGATGATGTTATTGTAATGGTTGGCTTCGGTGGAGGCTTAACCTGGGGAGCAATAGCATTAAGATGGGGAAGATAGCATACCTATTTATGTGCAAAGGAGAAGGATACAATGACGAAAAGAAGAGTAGTTGTAACGGGAATTGGTGCCGTTACTCCACTTGGAAATGATGCTGAGACAATTTGGAAAAAGATTCAAGAAGGTATTTCAGGTGTTGGGATACTGACAAGATTGAATCCAGATGATTATCCTGCTAAAGTGGTGGCTGAAGTTAAGGATTTTAATGTTGAAGAGTTTATTGATAAAAAAGATGCTAGAAAAATGGATCGTTTCACCCATTATGCTGTCGCAGCTTCACTGATGGCAGTCAAGGATGCAGGGTTAGAAATTAATGATGATAATTCGCACCGTGTCGGTGTATGGATAGGTTCAGGCATCGGTGGCATGGAGACGTTTGAAAATCAATTTGAAACGTTTTTAAACAAAGGGTATCGTAGAGTGAGCCCATTCTTTGTTCCGATGATGATTCCTGATATGGCTGCAGGTCAAGTTTCTATAACATTGGGAGCAAGAGGATTTAATTCCTGTACGGTAACTGCTTGTGCAACAGGTACCAATTCGATAGGTGATGCCTTTAAGGTAATTCAACGTGGTGCAGCGGATGTGATGGTAACAGGAGGGTCAGAAGCGCCTATTTCTAGAATGGCAATGGCTGGTTTCTGTGCAAACAAAGCGCTGTCTACAAATCCTGATCCAGAGACAGCAAGCCGTCCATTTGATTTAAATCGAGATGGCTTTGTCATGGGAGAAGGAGCGGGAATTGTCGTGCTTGAAGAATTAGAGCATGCGTTAGCACGAGGTGCCAAAATATATGCTGAAATTGTAGGCTACGCTGCAACAGGCGATGCATATCACATTACAGCTCCCGCACCAGGTGGAGAAGGTGGAGCAAGAGCGATGAAAATGGCGATCGAGGACGCTGAGCTTAAGCCAGAAGATATTGGTTATATTAACGCCCATGGGACGAGCACAGATTACAATGATAAATTTGAGACATTAGCAATAAAGGAAGTGTTCGGTGAGCATGCTTATAAGCTCGCAGTCAGTTCGACGAAGTCGATGACAGGTCATTTGCTTGGAGCAGCTGGTGGAGTTGAAGCTATTTTTACCGTATTGACTTTAAGAGATTCTGTTTTACCACCAACAATCAATTTACAAACACCTGATCCAGAATGTGATTTAGACTATGTCCCAAATGTTGCTAGAAAGCAGGCAGTTCAAGCTGCTCTCAGCAATTCATTGGGATTTGGTGGCCATAATGCAACCATCGTTTTTCGCAAATATGAATAATAAAGATTGATGAGAGGAAGCTGTATCAAAAGGTCGTTAGAAACGACGTTTTGATATCAGCTTTTTCTTTTGTATAAGTTTTGGTTATTTTATGAAAGGGAGCTTCCTCCTTTTTACTTTATACTCCTTGCCCGCCTTACTTATTGGATTCTCACTTTATTTAATTATGGGTAACGCAAATAAGAACCCATTCAACGATGTTTTATTAAAGGCTTCTAATGAAAAGCGTTGGAATCCGCTATAAAATTTGCTCTGACCTAATGCGGATTCTACATCGATTTCCTTTTCCTCTTCTGTAGTGATTTACTCACGAACTTCTTGATGCTGCTTTTGGTTATCATCGAAACACTCATGCTCTTTGTAACCTTCCTTTTTGCACAAATTGTTTGAGAAAGGCATCGAGGAGGACATTCGTCCACCTCGTATTCATTGCACTGAAGGATAGAGAGAGCATGACAAAAATCTAGCGACACAGAGAAAAGACTAAATATCTGCTGGAGGCAAATTGAAACTGCAGCTTCATTCGAAAAGAACAATACCTTTGCTCCTTTTTTATCAGCGTAAAGTCTCTTTTTAAACTTATTTTCATACACTAATGAAAAATTGGAGGTGGGAATGTGGGAGTTGTTGAAACGGATAAATGGTTAAATGATCATTTTGACAATCCGAAAAAAATCTGCCAAAAAATTGACTTGAGTAAGTCTGATTTATATTCATATTTGGTCCAGTTTGGAATGTATACACCGAATCGAAGGACATGGGACTATTTTCAAAGATTGCAAAAAAATAAAATATGGGAAGAAGTGAGAAAGCTATTAACGAAATATCAAAAATTATGGAATGGTCCAGACGTGAATATTTATATATTTCCCATTGATCGCCGATTTGGAGATAAAGGCGGTGTTTCCTTTAAAAAGAAAATGTTTTTGTTTTTAACTCCACTTGAAGATTTGATGGAATTGGAAGCTTTATTTGTCCATGAATATCATCATGTTTGCAGGATGAATAAGCAAAAAAAGGAAATAATTGACTATAATTTGCTAGATTCCATCATATTAGAGGGACTTGCAGAATATGCTGTAGAGTATTACTGTGGCAGCAAATATCGAGCAAAATGGTGCGATTATTATACGGAGAAAGAATTAGAGCAATACTGGCGAGAGTTAAAAGAGAAAATAATTGAAACAGGAAGGGAACAGCCACTTCATGACCGAATTTTATACGGGAAAAGGGGTTACCCGAAGCTTCTTGGATATGCATTGGGATATCATCTTACAAAAGCATTGCTTAAAGATGTAAATTTTTCTGAAAAAATAAATTTTTATTCGAATTCCGAAAATTTCATAAAGTGAAACAAGTGTAATTGGTTCAAAGTCTTGTCAGACAAGCGTTTGAAAATTTATAAATAAAGAGAACTTTGATAATTGTAAAAAAACTCTTGCTATTTTAACAAAATTGTAATAATATTTTAATCAACCGAACGAATAAACAGAATAATTTGAATAACGGGCAAAATGCAAATTTGCCTTCGAAATATAGCTGTTAAAAAGCTTAAGTTCACTATTCATAGTTTTATGTGAAAGGGTAGGGGGATTTATTTTGAGCGAACCAATCTTAAAAATAGATAATTTACGGACATCTTTTCGAATTAAAGATGACTATTATCCAGCAGTAGACGGAGTATCTTTAACAGTTAATAAAAATGAATTACTAGCGATTGTCGGAGAATCCGGATGCGGTAAAAGTGCTTTAGCCTTTTCTATTATGAATCTTCATAGCAGAGCAAAAATTGAAGGGAATATCGATTTTAAAGGTCAGAATATTGCGAATTTACCGACTAGTAAATTAAATAAACTACGTGGAAAGGACATGGGGATGATCTTTCAGGATCCTTTAACAGCCTTGAATCCACTTATGATTATCGGAGAGCAAATCGGAGAAATACTGCTCATACATGGAACAAATTCTGCGGAAAAGCGAAAAGAGAGAGTACTAGAATTATTGAATAAAGTTGGTATTCCCCGCCCTGAACATGTTTTTAATCAATTTCCTCATGAACTATCTGGAGGGATGAGACAAAGGGTTGTGATTGCAATGGCAATTGCTAATAATCCGGAACTGTTAATTGCAGATGAACCCACAACTTCTCTTGATGTTACCATTCAATCACAAATTCTGGATTTAATTAAGGAATTGAAAGAAGAGTCTGGAGCTGGCGTTATCCTGATTACCCATGATTTAGGAGTGGTAGCAGAAATGGCTGATCGAGTCGCAGTGATGTACGCAGGTCAAATTGTTGAAATAGCTGATGTCTATACATTATTTGAAAATCCTTTACATCCTTATACAAGATCGCTCTTGAATTCGGTGCCGACGGCAAACGAGGAGCAATCCACCCTACATGTTATTCAAGGTGTAGTTCCGGCATTACAAAATTTACCGAGAGAAGGCTGTCGATTTGGTGCGAGAATTCCCTGGATTGCGGATTCAGCACATGAGAAAAATCCTCAACTGCATGAAGTAAGCCCAGGGCACTTTGTTCGCTGCACCTGCTACAAGGATTTTCATTTCCCTGATCGAGATAAGGAGGGTAATCGGCATGTCGTATCTTGAAGTAAAAGACTTAAAGGTTCATTTTCCTGTGAAAGGCGGATTATTTGGTCGGACATTGGCTCATATCAAAGCAGTAGATGGGGTCAACTTTTCTATAGAAAAAGGAAAAACATATGGGCTAGTTGGCGAATCTGGCTCTGGTAAAACAACGACAGGAAGGGCAATTATTGGTCTAAATAAAATTACCTCTGGACAAGTTTTTTTTGAAGGACAGGATATCACGAATTTAAATAAAGCGAATAAGGATATTCGCAGAGATATTCAAATGATTTTTCAGGATCCATATTCCTCGTTAAATCCTAAAAAACGGGTTATTGATATTATTTCTGAACCTTTACGAAATTATGAAAAGTTAACAAAAGGGGAAGAAACAAAGAGAGTTCAAGAATTATTGGAACTTGTCGGTTTAAACCCGGAAAGTATTCTCAAATACCCCCATGAGTTTTCAGGTGGACAAAGACAAAGGATTGGCATTGCAAGAGCAATTGCATTGAAACCAAAACTAATTATTGCAGACGAGCCTGTGTCTGCACTTGATGTTTCCGTACAAGCTCAAGTATTAAATTTCATGAAGGAAATTCAGAAAGAACTAGGGTTAACCTATTTGTTTATTAGTCACGATTTAGGGGTTATCAAACATATGTGTGACCAAATTGGCATTATGTATAAAGGTAGATATGTAGAGTCTGGAACGAAAGAGGATATTTTTAATCATCCACAGCATATATACACAAAACGTCTGGTTGCAGCGATTCCTGATATGAATCCACGAAATCGGCAGCAGCACCTGCAATTTCGCCAAGAAGTTAAGAACGAGTATGAACAGGCATATAATCAATACTTTGATGACGAGGGCTTGGCCTTTCAACTACAGCCCGTATCGGACACACATCTAGTGGCTTTGCCTGAGAAAGGTTGATTGTTATGTGGAAATTTTCTATACGACGAATCATGATAATGATTCCACAAGTAATTTTACTGAGTATTATCGTATTTATGCTAGCAAAAATGATGCCTGGTGATGCTTTAACCGGTTTGATTGATCCAAATGTTGATCCGAACACGATCGCCGAAAAACGGGAAGAGTTAGGATTGAACGATCCGTGGTATGAGCAATACACGAGGTGGGTTGCAGGAGTGTTCACAGGTGATTTAGGCCAATCCTTTCACTTTAAAATGCCTGTTTCTGAATTGGTGTGGCAAAGAATTGTAAATTCATTCTGGCTTTCACTTCTGACTTTAGTTTTAACGTATTTAATTGCGATTCCGCTTGGGATTACGAGTGGGCGCTATAATGATTCGTGGGCGGATCGTTTAATTACAGGTTATACGTATATTGGTTTTGCAGCACCACTTTTCATTTTCGCACTTGTGATGTTGTGGATCTTCGGTTTTCATCTTGGCTGGTTTCCAACAGGGGGCAGTGTTAAGCCAGGGTTAACACCAGGAACATTTGAATATGTGATGAGCAAGCTGTATCATATGCTGCTTCCAGCGTTATCAATGGCATTGATCACGACCGTATCAACTGTTCAATATTTAAGAAGTGAGATTATTGATACGAAACAAAAGGATTTTATTTTAACGGCAAGGGCAAAAGGTGCATCTGAATCGAGAGTGTATAATCGCCATATTTTAAGAAATTCACTGTTGCCGATTGCTGCTTTCTTCGGATATGAAATCACTGGGTTAATCGGAGGCTCCATTTTTATCGAAAATATCTTTGGGTATCCAGGGATGGGGCAATTATTCTTAAATTCCATTCTTCTTCGTGACTATAGTGTTGTTACATCTCTTGTCTTATTATTTGGAATTTTAACCATCTTGGGTACATTGCTATCAGATATTATTTTAAGCCTAGTTGACCCGCGTATTCGGATTAAATAAGCATCGTAAACTGTGAGGTGAGCAAAAATGGAAACAAACAAAATAGACCTTGGAAAAGGATCGGAAATCGTTAAAAGTCCTTCTGGCTGGAAAATTGTCGGTCGGGAGATTATGCGGGACAAAGTAGCATTGTTTTCCTTAATATTTCTTATAGCCATTATGATTATAGTGTATGGAACTTCATTACTGTTGGATGTGAGAGAAATTGTTAAGGTTGATTTATTTTCAATTCATCAGCCGCCTTCCGAAGAGTTTCTACTTGGAACAGACTATGGTGGACGGGACGTATTTGGTCAATTAATTATTGGAACACGTAACTCTTTATCCATTGGAATTTTAGTTACATTGATGACTGGTGCTATTGGCATTATCTATGGTTTAGTAGCAGGTTATTTCGGTGGAACCGTTGATAATATCATGATGAGGATTTTGGATTTTTTCCAAGTTTTACCTTTCTTAATGATTGTTATCGTGTTCGTTGCAATTGTTCCGAAATATAGTATTCTCACATTCTCTTTAATTATGACTGCTTTCTTATGGATGGGAATCGCCCGGTTAATTCGTTCGAAAGCACTTCAAGAAAAAGAACTAGATTACGTACAAGCTTCGAAAACACTTGGAACATCTAATTTTAAGATTATGTTCACACAAGTTCTGCCAAATTTAAGTTCGTTAATCATCGTTACGATGACATTGAATTTGGCAGCTAATATTGGCTTGGAATCAGGGTTATCATTCTTAGGGTTTGGCTTCCCTGAAAGCACACCGAGTTTAGGGACTCTTGTCAGTTATGCAAGAAACCCGCAAACGCTTGAATTTAGATGGTGGGTTTGGGTACCAGCATCAGTGCTAATTTTAGTATTGATGTTAAGTATAAACAATGTTGGTCAAGCGCTGAAGCGTGCGACTGACGCAAGACAAAGAAGAGGATAAAAGGGAGGCAATGAAATGAAGAAAGCTAAATTTAGTAAGCTTCTGTTGGCACTTATGCTTGTATTGGTGCTTGCATTAGCAGCTTGTTCTAGCGGCAAGGATGATTCTGCTAAAGAGTCAGATGATGGAGACAAGACATCAGAAGATGCAAAAAAGGAAGATGGACTATATTCCATCGAAGATTTCAAACAGGTTAAAACAAATGAAGGGGATGCGATGGAAGGTGGAAATTTTACCTTTGGTCTCGTTTCTGATACTGCGTTTGAAGGTACATTAAACTGGAATTTCTATTCTGGAAATCCAGATGCGGAAATTCTGTCTTGGTTTGACGAATCGTTATTAACTTGGGATGAGAGCTATGTATACACAAATGATGGGGCGGCAACTTATGAGCCATTAGATGAAGTTTCTGCTGATGTCCTTGCAACATTGCCTGCCGAAGAAGCAGCTCAAGTAACAGACAAGGGTGTTACAATCAAGTTCCAAATTAGAGATAATGTGAACTGGCATGATGGTCAGCCTGTAACGGCAGAAGATTGGTTATTTGCCCATGAAGTGATTTCCGATCCTGACTATGATGGTCCACGCTATGGTTCAGATTTCACGAATATTGTTGGAGTAGAGGCTTACCGTGCAGGAGAGGCAGATACGATTACTGGTATTGAAGTATTAGACGAAAAAACGTTGCAAATCACATATAAAGAATCAACTCCGTCATTAGTAACAGGAAGTATTTGGACATATCCACTTGCAAAACATATTTTTGGAGATATGGCAGTAGCAGATATGTCAGCATCAGCGGAAGTCCGTCAAAACCCAATTGGTTTCGGTCCTTTCATCGTTGAGAGCATCACTCCTGGTGAAGCAGTAGTGATGAAGAAAAACCCGGACTACTGGCGTGGAGAACCAAAGCTAGACCAAGTTACAGTCAAAGTCATCAACCCGAATGTTGTAGCTCAAGCTCTACAAAAGGGTGAGGTTGATACTGTAGATAAATTTGATGTGGATCAATTCCCTAGCAATGCAAATTTATCGAATGTTGAATGGTTAGGAAAGATCGACCGTGCTTACACATATATTGGTTTTAAACTAGGTACATGGGATAAGGAAACAGCAACCGTAAAACCTGATCCAAATGCAAAAATGGCAGATGTCAATCTCCGAAAAGCAATGTGGCATGCGGTTGATAATGATACAGTTGGTAACAAGTTCTATCACGGTCTTCGCTGGAATGCGACAACATTAATTCCTCCGTCTCATCCTGAATTCCATGATGAAACAAATCCTGGATTGGCGTATGATCCGGAAAAAGCAAAGCAATTGCTTGAAGAAGCAGGTTATGTCGATGTGGATGGCGATGGAATTCGCGAAGATAAAAATGGAGAGCCGTTAGTGATTAACTTTGCAACAATGTCTGGTGGAGACACGGCTGAACCGCTTGCTCAATATTATATCCAAGCATGGGAAGCTGTTGGATTAAAAGTTGAATTATTAGATGGCCGCCTCCAAGAGTTTAACTCTTTCTATGAGAGAGTAGGGCAAAATGGCGATGATGATCCGAAAGTTGATATTTTCCAAGGTGCATGGGGTGTTGGTATTGATGTAGACCCACGAGGTTTATATGGTCGCGATGCCATCTATAACTTCTCCCGTTATGCAAGTGACAAGAATGATGAAATCATGGCAAAAGGGGTTTCACAAGAAGCGTTTGATATGGATTACCGTAAAGAAGCATATAAAGAATGGCAACAATTCATGGTAGATGAAGTGCCAGTATTCCCAACATTATATCGTGCGATTCTGGTACCTGTTAACAACCGTGTTCATAACTACACGATTGAAGAAGGGGTACTACCTACAAAATATCATGAAATTTCTGTTACACAAGAAGAACCAATTAAAGCTGAATAACAAATATAAAAGAAAAGATCCGCGAAGTTTTGCGGGTCTTTTCTTTTTTTAGCCAACATAAAGATTGCTAAAGATTGGCTTTCTGGAAGTTGATAAGACGAAGTTAGGCTTCTTTCGTGTAAAAACCTTTTGTTTCACATGAACGGAGCCAAACATCAACACCGACTTTAAAGAAATTGGTTTAAGGTGGGATTTTTGGGAATAAATTGCCCCCTCACTGCCCATACTGAGTGACAAACAGATAACTTTATTGCGCATAAAGTATTTCGCATCTAGATGTGGAGGAAGTATGATTGAAGGAGTGAGGGGTAGATTCATGTTATATCTTCATGATGTTTGGGTCAATTGGTTTGAAGGTGAAGAGAATGGATATAATGTATGTCACTTCCATGAATGGCGCAAGGATGATGGTGTGGAGCTACTCGATCAAGTGCCATTATTGAAAGTCAGTACGGTTTTATTTAAATACATAGAAAATGATTTATCTGAACTGCCGCAGCAGTTGTTAGATGACATTTATCAAAAGGCGTATTTACGAAAAAATCATGAGAGAGTTCAACTTGATTATTGTTTCATTGCTACTGACGGTATGGATATTATCGTTGTTGATACAATCGGTTACAACATTCCGATACGCAAAAGTAGGTTGATTCCGAGACAGGAGCAATTGGTCTATGAAATGATCGAAAATCATGAACCGATTGACTATTCCTTTAATGATTCATCTTCTTTAAAGGAATTCCATATTTTATCTCCTGCACCAGAATTGATGAATGGTTTAACAAGGAAGGAAAGACAATTAAAACAATTGTTGTTTATGGCTCTTGATCAGCTTCGTGCCTGTGATAATGTTGCTGAGATTCGCTATTGGTATACGGAGTGGAGTCCAGAACGTTACGGTGAGATACAACAATTGCCTTTTGAAGAGGTTTGGCAGCAATTATATGAAGAAATTCAATATGGCTGGTCCGCTAAGCATGAACAGTTTTGTGAGAATTTAATTAAGGGACAGCCTTTCTTTGAGAAATTGTGGGAGATGGAGCATGGCTCAAGGGTAAATTAAGTTGAAGACGTCAATAACAAGCCGCTTGTCGAAACGGACAAGCGGTTTGTTATATTGAAACAATTATTTTCTTTTCTTTCTTCCAAGCCCCATAGCATTTTCCATTTTTCTAACCATTTTGCTTGCGACGGCAGTCGCTTTCGCTGCTCCGTGATCTAAAATTTCATCAAGCTCCGGAGAGTCCAGTAGCTGATAGTATTTCTGTTGGATCGGCTCGAGTGCTTCGATTAATACTTTAGCTAAATCGCCTTTAAAGTCTCCATATCCTTTGCCTTCATATTCTTTTTCCAATTCTGGAATAGGTTTATTGGCAATAATAGAATAAATCGTTAATAAATTTGAAATTCCAGGCTTATTTTCTCGATCGAATTTTACAATACCTTCTGAATCTGTTACAGCACTTTTAATCTTTTTTTCGATTTGCTTTGGCTCATCCAATAAAGAAATAAATGCTTTCTGATTCGGGTCCGATTTACTCATCTTCTTTAATGGATCTTGGAGCGACATGATCCTGGCACCGTCCTTCGGGATGCGCACTTCAGGGATCGTAAAAATGTCATTGTATTTCTTATTGAATCTCTCTGCAATATCCCTTGTTAGTTCCAAATGCTGCTTTTGGTCTTCCCCAACAGGGACTAAATTGGTTTGATACAATAAAATATCTCCTACCATTAATGGAGGATATGTCAGCAATCCGGCAACGACAGCATCCTTTCCTTGTGATTTATCTTTAAATTGAGTCATTCTTTCCAATTCGCCAATATAAGTGACGCATTGAAGCATCCATCCTGCCTGGGCATGGGCAGGCACTTCAGATTGGATAAAAAGCGTCGCTTTTTCAGGATCTATTCCAACTGCTAAGTAAAGTGCAGCAAGGCTTTTAATGTTTTTTCTAAGCTGAATCGGATCCTGTGGCACAGTAATAGCGTGCTCATCAACGATGCAGAAATAACAATTATATTCATCTTGCAATTCAACAAATTGCTTCATTGCGCCAATATAGTTTCCAAGCGTAATGGTTCCGCTTGGCTGTATACCCGAAAAAATCGTTTCCATTCATGTTTCCTCCTATTCTCGATTAATAAATTATACCATTTTTCTATTTGACTTAAAACATTGACTGGGGGCAGACCTGTAAAATACGCTCATGAATAGTTCGCTAATGCGATAAGCATAAAAGCAATAATCAAAAGGCCATTAATTAAAAAAGGAAGTGTATTGATTGAAATCATTTGTGATGGCAATGCCATTTCTTCTATTTCCTTTTTATTGCTATTTTTACCTGCAAAAACGAGGCGAAACGATCTTGTCATTTGGTCAAAAAAACCGCTTTTGATGGTTAAAAATAGTAAAGAAATAAATATGAATAATGCTCCGATGTAAAAAGAAATATTAATATAGAGCAACAGAGAAATTTTACGATAAAACAGAAAGGAAAGAAGAAAAATTAAAAAGTTAGAAATAAAAAATAACCAAGCTATTTTGGGTAATTGCTTTTTCAAAATATCAACTCCGTATAAAAAAATTATTCAATTTAATAATAAGATAAAATTAATATAAATGCAGTAATTATCACTTTTAGTGCATAAATATTGCTATAAAGGTATTTTTTTATAAAACTAAAATTATGAAAAGGATAAATTACTGACATTTCTGTAAAATAAAATTTTTTCAAGAAAATAATTTACAAAAACTTTATTATCTGTATAATAGTCATTGTAACCATTTTTCTGAAAATAAAGAAGGGGAGGTCTACTAGTGAAAAAGTCGAAATTTTTTCTACTTTTATCTTTAATGCTCGCAATTAGCACATTTTTAGCTGCTTGCGGTGGCGGCGGAGATAATGCTGGTAAAGATGATAAAGAAAAGGGTGCTGACAAAACAGCGGCACAAGAAATAAAGATGTTGGAAGCACAGGCTATACCAAACATGGATAGTGTAAAATCAACAGATACAATCAGCTTTACAACATTAAACAATGTTAATGAAGGTTTATATCGTTTAGATGGAAACCAAGAGGTTGTAGAGGGTATGGCAGAAGGTGAGCCTGAAGTTAGTGAAGACGGTACAGTTTATACATTTAAATTAAGAGATGCAAAATGGTCTAATGGAGAACCTGTTACGGCACACGACTTTGTTTATGCTTGGCAGCGTGCAATTGATCCTGAAACTGCTTCCGAATATGGTCCATACATGATGGATGGAAAAATTAAAGGTGCAGCTGAAATTACTGCAGCAGCAGCTCAAAAGAAAGAGTATGATCTCAATACTTTAGGGGTAAAGGCACTCGATGATAAAACTCTCGAAGTCACTCTTGAGAGACCGGTTCCTTATTTCAAATCATTAATGGCTTTCCCAACGTTCTATCCACAAAATCAAAAGTTTGTTGAAGAACAAGGCGAAAATTTTGGAGTGAATTCTGATTCTATTCTATATAATGGTCCATTCGTTTTAGCAGATTGGGACGGAAGTACCGACTCTGAATGGTCTTATGTGAAGAATACAGAATATTGGGATGCTGACACTGTTAAATTAGAAAAGGTTACATGGAACGTATTAAAAGACTCTCAAGCTGCAGCAAATGCATTTGAGACAGGAGAAGTAGATATTACTTCTAAACTTTCTTCGGATGTAGTACCTCAGTACGAGGGAGACCCAAGATTAGTTAAGTGGTTAGAACCAACAATCTTCTGGTTGAAAATGAACCAAAAGAATAGCGATGCTTTGAAAAATGTCAATATCCGTAAGGCAATTGCACAAGCAATTAATAAAGAAGACTTCGTTAATAGCGTATTAAACAACGGTTCTATCGTGGCAAACTATGCTGTTCCAAATGAATTCGTTAAAAATGATGAAACTGGCGAAGATTTCCGTACTATTAACGGAAATGAATTGTTGCCATATAACGTAGATGAAGCGAAAAAGGCTTGGGAAGCTGGTTTAGCTGAGCTTGGCACTGATTCTGTTGAACTAAGATATTTGACTGATGATACAGAAACAGCAAAGAAATCGGCTGAATATGTGAAAAACCAGTTAGAAACAAATCTTCCTGGAATGAAAATTAACGTAGAGAGCGTACCATTCAGTGTACGTATTGACCGTCAAAACAAGCAGGATTACGATTTGCAAATGGCTGGTTGGGGTCCTGACTATTTAGACCCAATGACATTCCAAGCTCTTTGGTTAACTGGCGGCGGAAATAATAAGATGGACTACTCTAATGAAAAGTATGACCAACTTATTGAAGAAGCACAAACTACTTTAGCTCAAAAGCCAGTGGAACGCTATGAAGCACTTGCTGAGGCAGAAAGAATTTTACTTGAAGAGGATGCAGCAATTGCACCACTTTATCAACGTTCTTCTAACCTACTTGTAAATGAGAAAGTAGAAAACTTTACTTACCATTTAGTAGGACCTGAGTATAGCTTTAAGTGGACTTCTGTAAAATAATAGGAAAATTATGACAATAACTTAAATTGTTATAAGAAGAGAGTATATTGTTTCTCAATATACTCTCTTTTCCCTTTGCAAAAAAACAGTCTTACTTTTTTGAGATTTTAAAAAATTAGGGGGTGCGTAAGAAATGGCGAAATATCTGACTCAGCGTATCATTTATATGGTGGTAACTCTATTTTTAATTGCCTCGTTTACTTTTTTCCTCATGAAGATTATCCCAGGTACGCCTTTTTCAAATGCAGATAAATTATCAGAGACACAGCTGAGCATTATGATTGATAAGTACGGTCTCGATGATCCAGTGCCAGTACAATATGCAAATTATATGATGAACTTATTAAAAGGAGATTTAGGTGTTTCATTTCAATTTAATAACGTTGGGGTTACTGACATCATCATTAAAAGCCTTGGCCCTTCAGCAACACTAGGGGCGTTAGCAATACTATTCGGTACATTTTTTGGGATTATTTTAGGAGTTGTTGCTGCCCTAAAGCAAAATACATGGGTAGATTATACTTCGACTTTTATCGCTGTACTTGGTAAATCAATTCCTTCATTTGTATTTGCCGGATTGCTTCAATATTATGTCGCAGTGAAACTTGGTTGGTTCCCTGTAGCTTTTTGGCGTGGCCCAGAATATATGGTGCTCCCAACAATTGCGCTCGCAATGTTCCCTCTTGCGACAGCTTCACGTTTTGTGAGAACAGAAATGATTGAAGTAATGGAATCTGATTATATCACTCTTGCTAAAGCAAAAGGGGCAAGCTGGTTTGAAATAGCTTTCAAACATGCATTGAGAAATGCTCTCATTCCAGTTATTACGGTATTAGGACCACTCGTCGTTAGTTTAATGACTGGTTCATTAGTCATCGAAAAAATCTTTGGTATTCCAGGAATTGGAGAACAATTCGTTAAATCTATCCAAGTAAATGACTACCCAGTTATTATGGGAACAACGCTTTTATTTGCGGGATTATTTGTTGCAGTTATTTTAATCGTTGATCTTTTATACGGTGTCATTGATCCACGAATTCGTTTAGCGGGAGGGAAAAAATAATGGCGCAAGAAAAAATTGCAAAAGAAATGTTTTCACCCGCTCAACTTGATTCAAAGAAAAGTGAGGAAATTTCTAAGCCAAGCCTTAACTACTGGCAGGATGCATGGCTTAGGGTGAAGAAAAATAAGGGTGCTATCGTTAGTTTGGTGATAATTGCGATATTAACGATTATGGCACTTGTCGGTCCTCATATATCAGGTCGGACCTATCAAGAGCAAAATTTACAGCACAATAATTTACCACCACGCATTCCAGTATTGGAAAATGTAAGTTGGTTGCCATTTGATGGGAATTTGACAAGGAAAAATGGTGATGTTTATAACGCTTACGAACAAAAAAACGTTGAGGAATATTATTGGTTTGGAACAGATAGCTTAGGAAGAGATTTGTTTACCCGTTTATGGAAAGGAACACAAGTATCACTTTACATTGCCTTTTTAGCTGCAGCTATTGATATGGTGATTGGTGTTATTTATGGTGCCATTTCCGGCTTTGTTGGGGGAAGAACCGATACTTTGATGCAGCGTATTATCGAGATTTTATCAGGAATTCCGAATCTAGTCGTTGTAATCTTAATGACCATCCTGTTAGATCCAGGGATTTTATCCATTACGTTGGCACTGACGATTACAGGCTGGATTACGATGGCAAGGGTAATCCGCGCTCAAGTACTGAAGCTGAAGAATCAAGAGTATGTTTTAGCTGCAAGAACATTAGGGCTATCAAATGGAAAAATTATTAGTAAGCATTTAATCCCAAATTTGGCTGGTGTTATTATTATTAACACAATGTTTACCATTCCAAGTGCGATTTTCTTTGAAGCTTTCTTGAGCTTTATCGGACTAGGATTACAGCCGCCTGATGCTTCATTAGGTACTTTGATTGACGAAGGATTTAAAGTATTACAGCTTTATCCATATCAAATGATTATTCCAGCGACAGTTATCAGCTTAATTATGATTTGTTTTAATATGGTTGCAGATGGACTGCGAGATGCGTTAGATCCGAAAATGCGCGATTAGAAAAGGTAGGTGAAAAAAATATGGAAAAGATTTTAGAAGTAAAGGATTTGCATATTTCATTCCATACATTCAGTGGAGAGGTACAAGCTATTCGTGGAGTGAATTTTGATCTTTTAAAAGGTGAAACATTAGCCATCGTTGGGGAATCCGGTTCAGGTAAATCAGTGACAACGAAAGCGCTCATGCGTTTATTGCCAGAGTCCAACTCTGAAATAAAAGCGGGAGAAATTCTTTTTGATGGAAAGGATCTCGCAAAGCTTTCTGATAAGGCCATGCAGAAGCTTAGAGGAAAAGAAATCTCCATGATTTTTCAGGATCCGATGACATCGTTAAATCCGACGATGAAAATTGGAAAACAGATTATTGAACCGATTGTCAAGCATCAGAAGCTTAGTAAGTCGGCAGCGAAAAAACGGGCAATTGAAATCCTTGAACTAGTTGGGATCGCGAATCCAGAAGTGCGTTTTGAGCAATATCCACATCAATTCTCAGGTGGAATGCGTCAGCGTGTTGTTATTGCCATTGCGCTAGCGTGTAATCCAAAGGTACTGATTGCAGACGAACCGACAACAGCTCTAGATGTTACGATCCAAGCGCAAATTTTGGAATTGATGAAGGATTTACAGAAGAAAATTGATACGTCGATTATTTTCATTACCCATGATTTGGGTGTTGTAGCAAATGTTGCCGACCGTGTGGCGGTTATGTACGGTGGAAAGATAGTGGAAATCGGAACCGTTGATGAGATTTTTTATAATCCTCAACATCCGTATACTTGGGGCTTAATTAGTTCCATGCCAACACTTGATTCGGATGACGAAGAACTGTACGCTATTCCAGGTACTCCACCTGATTTGCTCCATCCACCAAAAGGGGATGCTTTTGCACCGCGTAATGCTTACGCCATGAAAATCGACTTAGAAAAGCAACCGCCTATGTACAAGGTGTCTGATACGCACTATGCGGCAACATGGCTGCTGCATCCAGATGCTCCAAAAGTAGAACCGCCTCCAGCAGTGAAAAGGCGTCAACGTGAATTCCTTGAAATGAAGGAGGGGAACTAAGATGGCGACGACTGAAAAATTAGTAGAAATTAAAAATTTAAAGCAGTATTTCAACATTGGCAAAGCTAATGAAGTAAGAGCGGTGAATGACATCTCTTTTGATATTTATCGTGGTGAAACGTTAGGGCTAGTGGGTGAATCTGGTTGTGGAAAGTCAACTACTGGAAGGACAATTATCCGCCTTTACGATGCCACAGATGGAGAAGTGCTCTTTAATGGCGTCAATGTTCATGGAAAAAAATCAAAGGCTGAATTAAAAGAATTCAATCGAAAAATGCAGATGATTTTCCAAGATCCACAAGCATCCTTAAACCCAAGGATGAAAGTGTCTGATATCATTGCGGAAGGTATTGATATTCATGGTCTTGCTAAGTCAAAAGAAGAGCGCAAGAGAAGAGTTGTGGAATTATTAGAAACGGTCGGTTTAAATAAAGAGCATGCGAATCGTTATCCCCATGAGTTTTCAGGCGGTCAGAGGCAGCGCATCGGGATTGCTCGTGCTCTTGCTGTAGAACCTGAATTTATTATTGCAGACGAACCAATTTCTGCACTCGATGTTTCAATTCAAGCACAGGTCGTTAATTTAATGAAAAAACTGCAAAAAGAAAAGGGGCTTACCTATTTATTTATTGCCCATGATCTTTCCATGGTCAAATACATTAGTGATCGAATTGGTGTTATGTATTTTGGGAAACTAGTCGAGCTTGCTCCAGCCGACGAACTTTATCAAAACCCGATTCATCCATACACACAATCTTTATTATCGGCAATTCCATTACCAGATCCAAATTATGAACGCAATCGTAAACGTAAAACATATAATCCAAGCGTTCATCAATACACTGAAGATGATGATGTCCAATTCCGTGAAGTAAAGCCCGGACATTTTGTTCAATGCTCAGTTAAGGAATGGGAACAGTATAAAACTCAATATGCAAAATAATAAAAGGAAAATGAGTCATAGTTAATTCTCTCCACAATGTTTTTACGTTGGGTAAAAGGGATTTGATTTGACTCCTTTTTCTTTTCACACGCTGATCCGGACTTTATCTATTTCTGTGCAAACTTTTTCCGAAAAACTTGGTTGGATTTGATATGAAATTTGCCCTCATACAGGGGTTGCTATTAAGAGCTCTTGGTGGATAATCTGCGGGATGGATTCCGACGAGAAAATGGTGCAAACTGATTGTTCTTAAATTTGGTCAACTAACAGATTGAATGAGTAGTTTGGCTTGTTGTGACAATAGTCCACAAGTATTTCAATAGTGTTGGGAAGCCTCCACCTACTTACAGTAAAAAAAACAAAAGAAAGTGGCGACAAACGATTCGTTTATCGCCACTTCTTTTGTTTAAAGACGTCCTTTCCGACATGAAATCAACGATTTCACATAGTCTTTAGCAAAAACAAACAGTTGAAGTGAAAAGCACCACGTTAAAAAAAGCTGATTTGATTTACAATAAGAAATATAAGGATTTGTTTTTGTAAGAATGAAGTTCAATGGGGTTATCGCTTCTTTACAAAATAGATGAAATCGACAAATGTCGAATAGATCTAAGGGCAAAGAAACGTTAAAATAGAATAGAAAAAGAACTCCTGCTTTATCAAAGTCAGCGAGGAAAAGGGGATATTTATGAAATTTCTTCGTCCTGTTTTTGTTGTTACGATACTTGCCTTGATTCTTGAAACTAGCGCTTTTGCTGCACCTGAAAAAAATGCACATCAACCGAAGTTGCAGTCACTGCGTGAGCATATCTCTTTAGTGAAAAGTTTACCGAGCGAAATGAAGCGTTTTGAATATCAAAGCGGTTTTCAGTTTGAATACCCGGATGCTGTAAGAGGCATATATGTTACTGGTCATTCTGCTGGAAGTGGAAAATTTAAGCAGTTGATTAATCTCACCGAGAACTCGGATTTAAATTCGATGGTTATAGATATAAAAGATGATTGGGGCAATCTTACGTACACTCCCGATGACTCCTCACCATATAAAAAAATTGGAAAGAATTATATTAAGAATCCAACGCAAATGTTAAAAACGTTGGAGCAAAAGAAAATATATCCGATTGCTCGCATCGTCGTCTTTAAGGATACTGTTTTAGCAACGGCAAAGCCTGAGCTATCTTTTAAAAATGGTTCTAAAGTATGGGTGAATAGTCGTGGAGAATCTTTTGTCAATCCGTTTTTACAAGAGGTTTGGGATTATAATGTTGAAATTGCGATAGAAGCTGCAAAAATGGGTTTCCAAGAAATTCAGTTTGATTATGTCCGTTTTCCAGAAGGTTTTGAAACAAGAGACAAGAAATTGCAATATTCAATGGGCAATTATGAGAAATCACAGGGGGACGATACGCAAAAAAGGGTACAAGCAGTTACCGATTTTATCGCCTATGCGAAAAAGAAGCTTGAGCCATTCTCAGTTAAAGTATCAGTCGATATTTTCGGATATACGGCAACATTGCCTGAAGCTCCGGGAATTGGACAAAATTTCTCGAAAATAAGCGAGCATATTGATGTTATTTCCTCGATGATTTATCCTAGTCATTGGACTTCTTATTTTGGTATTAGCAAGCCTGATTTGGAGCCGTACAAGCTCGTCTCTGAATATGCAAAGCTGGAAAGCAATATTTTATCTAACCTTGAAAATCCTCCGATATCCAGACCGTGGCTTCAAGATTTTACAGCCACTTGGTTAGGGAAAGGAAATTATAAAAAATATGGTAAGGCCGAGGTTGAAGCGCAAATAAGGGCTTTAAACGATCACGGTATCAATGAGTTTCTTTTATGGAATGCTGCTAACACCTATAGTAAGAATGTAGACTATACACCTTGAGATGCAACTAGTACTGTTAATAAGAGTAACAAAAATGGCAGGTGTTTATGTAAGCACCTGCCATTTTTGTTATTTAATTATTTTTTGAATCCTCCGACACTCTTCCAGCCGGTTTGAATTTTTTCTGATTTATCAACGAACTCCGATTTGTTTTTCCCACCAAACACTTTGGTACCGATTCCATTTAAAAGTACTCCCATCAACGCTGTTATTCCAATAATGAGAACAGCAACTATGGTTAAGTCCATTATGTACCCAGGCATGGTTAACCCCCCTGTATTTATTTTAATTATCCTCATACAAACTGTAATGATCCCCTACCTTCATTGTAAAAGAAGTTTATATTGAAGAAAAGAGAAAATTATGAGATGTGTTAATAAAATTGGTTTATGAGGAAAATAATAGGGAAAGTTTAAAAAGAAATCATTTTGTACGAGATAAAGGAGATGAACCATGCACTGGTACGAGAAACTCAATCAGTATTTTCCGATTGAAGAAATGAAATCAAAGGAACATATGGAGACGTTATTGCAGGAACGTTCAGATATTTATCATAAGGATGAAGGTCCTCTCCACGTTTTGATGTATGCTGAGTTTGATTATTTTGTTTTTATTGACTACTTATTCGTATCAAAGGATGCGAGAGGACAAGGACTGGGACATAAACTGCTTGAAAAATTAAAGCGTAAAGAAAAACCGATTATACTTGAAGTAGAGCCTGTTGATTATGAAGACAGTGATTCTGAGAAGCGATTGCGCTTCTATAAAAGGGAAGGATTTCAACATGCCCAGTCGATTGGATACCGAAGACGTTCCCTTGCTACAAACGAAATAAATCAGATGGAAATTTTATATTGGACTCCGAGCGGCGAAAGTGAAGAAATGATTTATGAGGCGATGGGTAAAACATATAAACAAATTCACACATATAAGGATCAAGAAATTTACGGTTCTTCCTATCAACCTGTGGAAGAGGTATTAACCTTTCAAGAAGATGATGACAGAGAGGATATGTTAAAGGATCTATAGTTTTTTTCAATTCATCCATTTAATTGAGAATTTAAGATAAAAAACGGAACAGCATTAAAAATTCTTTTAAAAAAAATTTAACGATTTTTGATAAAAAGTGAAACTTTTCCGCAACTCATTCGTCTTATATAAAGAGTGCTATAAAACAGGCTTTGTCAAAAAAACATTCTCTGTATTCCGCAAAAAAACTATACCTTTTTAGTCAATATTGGTGTATAATAAAACAATAGAAATTACTTATTTATAGTAATTTTAATTTAGTACTCAAATGAGAATGAATCTAATATAGATTTTTCGATTTTGTCGAATCTGAAGGAGTGTGAATTAAAATGGTTACATTATACACTTCACCTAGTTGCACATCTTGCCGAAAAGCAAAGGCTTGGCTTGAAGAGCATGAAATTCCTTATCAAGAGCGCAATGTTTTTTCCGAACCTTTGACGATAGAAGAAATTAAAGAAATTCTTCGTATGACTGAGGATGGAACAGATGAAATAATTTCAACGCGATCAAAAACATTCCAAAAATTGAATGTGAATTTGGAAACAATGCCACTTCAAGATTT
The DNA here is from genome assembly GCF_029211245.1 of Robertmurraya sp. DFI.2.37. Taxonomy (NCBI): domain Bacteria; kingdom Bacillati; phylum Bacillota; class Bacilli; order Caryophanales; family Bacillaceae; genus Robertmurraya; species Robertmurraya sp. DFI.2.37. The sequence continues at coordinate 123,180 of NZ_JARGEJ010000005.1, forward strand.
ATTGGAGCTCATTAAGGATAATCCTGGTCTGCTTAGACGTCCAATTATTATTGACGAAAAGCGTCTTCAAGTAGGCTATAATGAAGATGAAATTCGCCGTTTCCTACCTAGAAAGGTTCGGACATTTCAACTTCAAGAGGCTCGGCGTCTTGTTAACTAACGAGTAACCTTCGATCATTTGGATCGAAGGTTTTTTCTTATTTAAGATAGGTTTAGCTCAACCTTTTGTCTAGCACAGGGGAATTTTTTGATTTTTATCGAATGACTTATTTTGTTTTCCCTTAAAGGTTATAATAAGCCTTAACAGTAGGAACACTCCAATTATTAAATTGTCACACATTAAAAAGATAAAAGAATGGCAAAATAAAACGATTTTGTGAAATTCCTTATATATGGTAAAGAATAAGCTTAAATGATTGTGAGGATCCATTTTTTTTGTTAAGATACAACAAATGAGGTTCTTATTGATTATTTGAACAATACTAGGCATATAATGGTTTTTAGAATTCCATCATATTTTATTTCCCTTTATCTTATTTTTATCATAAAATATAAGTACAAGGTCACATATCATTTTTAAGATTAAAATGACGGATAAGGGGTAACATGTTCTGCATGGGGGTATATATTCCCTTCCAATAATGCAAGAAGGGAGAGGTTACTTGATGGAAATAGAACGAATTAATGATCATACAGTAAAGTTTTACATTTCATACGTTGATATAGAAGAACGAGGTTTTGATCGGGAAGAAATTTGGTATAACCGGGAACGAAGTGAAGAATTATTTTGGGAAATGATGGATGAAATCCACCAAGAGGAAGAATTCATGATTGAAGGCCCGCTTTGGATTCAAGTACAAGCATTGGATAAAGGGCTTGAAGTTCTTGTGACGAAGGCACAAGTATCTAAAGATGGGCAAAAATTTGAACTTCCTATACCAGAGGATAAGTATAAGGATCTTCCTGTGGATGACAGAATTGAAGAACTGCTTGATCAACATTTTACGACAAAAAATGTTGAACTTGATGGGGAGTTAGAGGAATCATTAGAGTTTTTAATTGCCTTCAATGATTTTGAAGATTTGATCGCTTTAGCAAATCGTAATATTCTTGACGCGTTAGATACAAAACTTTATTCCTTTGAAGGAAAATATTATTTATTTATTGAATTTCATGAGGATGAGTTTGAAGAGGATGACGTTGATGATTGCTTGAGTATTCTTCTTGAATATGGAGTGGAAACACAAGTGACATTCCATCGAGTTGAAGAGTATGGAAAGCTTATCATAGCTGAAAATGTTTTTGCAGAACTAAGAAAGTATTTCAATTAAAAGTTGCCGATTTCAGTCATGAGATCGGTATTTTTTTACCTGTTTACTCCTTCGCCTTATTAATCCAATGCCCGTGCTATGTTGATAAAGGCTGAATATGAAGGATGGAGCTAGCGGAGGTGAAGGCATTTGAAAAACACAGTGAGGGTCCTTTTTTTCCTAGCTATTCTATCTATGCTATATTATCTTTTTCATGAACATATTGAGGGAGGATTGCTTGGCTATACTAGTATTATCATTACCCTTTCTGTTGTTTTTATTGGTTTTGTCATTTTCTTGGAAAATCGCCACCCAAGTCAAACTTTAACGTGGTTAGTGGTGTTAGGTAGCTTTCCATTAATCGGATTTATTTTTTATCTGCTTTTTGGAAGAAACCACAGCAAGGAGAAGATGTTCAGGGAAAAATATTTATTGGACAAACAGACGTTTTTAAAGATTGAAGGGGATATCGATTATTCCATTGTTGAAAGAGTAGAGGAAATGGCACCAGATGAAAAGAAGTTATTTTTTCTCGCTCAAAAGTTAGGCAACAGTCCCATTTCCTTTCGGACAGAAACACGAATATTAACCAATGGTGAAGAAACTTTCAAAGAAATTATTCACGCTCTTAAACAGGCCACTCACCATATACATCTTGAATATTATATTGTCCGCCATGACCAAATTGGTTCAAAGCTTAAGGATATATTAATTTCAAAGGTTCGTGAAGGAGTGAAAGTCCGCTTTCTTTATGATGCTGTCGGTTCCTGGATGCTTTCCAAAGGCTATATAAAAGAGATGAGGACAGCCGGAATAGAGATGATTCCATTCGGTCCAGTTCATATTCCGTTTTTAAATAATAAGTTTAACTTTCGCAATCATAGGAAGATCATTGTCATTGATGGAAGCATTGGCTTTGTTGGAGGTCTAAATATCGGTGATGAATATTTAGGATGGAGTAGGCATTTTGGCCATTGGCGAGATACCCACTTATGGATAAGGGGAGAGGCTGTCCGTTCTTTACAGCTTATTTTTTTACAAGACTGGTATTACATGACGGGAAAGAGCCTTTTAACCGCTGAGTATTTGTCGCCTCTTTTAATCGAGAATGATCATGGTGGAGTCCAGCTAATTGCGGGGGGACCTGACAATGAATGGAGTGTAATAAAAAATATTTTCTTTTCCATGATCACTTCAGCAAAAAAATCAGTTTGGATTGCATCTCCATACTTCATTCCTGATGAGGATATTTTTAGTGCTATAAAAATTGCAGCATTAAGTGGCATTGATGTGAAATTATTGGTACCTAATAAACCGGATAAACGCATTGTTTTTCACGCTTCACGCTCCTATTTTCCAGCACTATTAGAAGCGGGTGTAAAAATTTATGAATATGAAAAGGGGTTTATGCATAGCAAACTAATGATCGTTGATGATTCGATCGCTTCAATTGGGACTTCAAATATGGATATGAGAAGCTTCCATTTAAACTTTGAGGTGAATGCCTTTCTCTATCATACGCGAAGTACGAAAAATTTAGCGCGGCAATTTGAACTTGATTTGCAAGATGCGAGCTTACTGAATTTAGAGGAATTCAAGAAGCGCCATCTCGGCTATCGTTTGATGGAATCATTATCAAGGCTACTGTCCCCATTTTTATAGAAGGATCCTAAAAATTTTAGGATTCTTTTTTTGGTTCGTATTTTGGCGTTTTCCCGATAAATTTAATAGATCGCCGAAAGATATAAAGAAGTGCAGATATATTAGTTCAAAAAATTTTTTTATAGTATTCACAGCACAAATTATTGAAATTGTTCACTGGTAATTGACGCTAAAGAGCAAATGAAAGTGAGCTGTACTGTGCAATTTTGTCCTGTTAGAGTTTCTTCATTATTTGTAAATCGAATCAACATCGCCATATAATAGACATTTTTAGGGAAAGGGTTTCTAAAATAAATGGAGAAATAATTAAGGGAAAGGAGATGAGAGTTACGTGCTAACGGCAAAGCTTCATTCAGGTGAAGTAGTATCATTGGCAGAAACAATGAATAAAAACTATCTTGAGTCATTAAGGAGAAAAGAGGTATTTTATTGCCAAACATGTGGAGATGAGCTTATTTTAAAGCTAGGAGAGAAGCGTATTTATCATTTTGCCCATCGTAAAAATTCAAAATGTTTGCCAGAATATGAGCGAGAATCGGATTATCATTTATCAGGTAAATTAAAGTTGCATGAATGGATTAAGTCACAAGGTCTTGAAGTTAAACTGGAACACTATTACCCAGAAATAAAACAGAGGGCGGATTTAGCCTTTACATATGGACAGCACCAGTATTGTATTGAATTCCAATGTGCACCTATTTCTGAGGAAGTGTTTCGAAAAAGAACAAAAGGTTATCAAAAATTAGCGATTGAGCCACTTTGGATTTTAGGCGGTAAAAATATTCAACGAAGACATTCCCATAAAACATCGTTGACTTCATTTCACTATCTATTCTTAAAAGAAAACAAACTTCAGCAAATTTATCTTCCAGCTTTTTGTCCACAAACCAATCAATATATCCAACTTGATAATTTATTGACCCTCTCCACACGAAATGCTTTCTGTCATTTTTCGTTAACTCCACTAATGGAATTAAGAATAGACGATTTCCTCGCTCCGAACATTTCGAAGTTACCACCAATAAGCGATTGGCTGAGAGAGAGGCAACACTTTAAAATAAAGCTCTTAGGAAAACGTTCAAAAGAGACAACTAATTTTTTGACAGAGCTATACTCGAGTGCGCTCAACCCTTATTATCTTCCCCCGTTTGTCGGCATTCCACTAAAGTATAGTTTGGCCATTGAAACACCATCCTTTATTTGGCAGGGCCTCATTTTCCTTAAGCATTTTCACGGATGTGAGCAAGGGAAGAGAATTTATTTCCATGAAATATACACAACCGTATTACTTGAGATTCAGAAAGGAAAAATAAAAAGAAGAAGTTTACCAAGTATCAAGCGAAATATACTCCCCTTTGCGATTGAAGAGTACTTGGAACTACTGGCGTTTAACGGTGTATTAAAGAAAGTGAAAAAGCATCATTTTATCATCAATAAATCGATGAAAATGGCGAACAATATGGAGGAATGGATGCAAGAGGATAGGTTTTTTTACACGGAGTTTTACAAAAGCACATAAGCTCTAAATTATATGGGGAAGAGCGGTTATAATTTGTTAAATTCCCCTTCTTGAGATAGAATAAAGAGGAAAAAATATTTTTCGAATTGCGAAATAATTGTCGAATGGAGGACGGATGATGTCGAATGAAACTGCTGTTAAAAAGCTTCCAGCACGAAGTGAAATAAAAGTTGAAGATACGTGGAGACTAGAAGATATTTTTGCAACGGATGAGGCGTGGGAGAAAGAATTCCAGGAAGTTTCCGAATTAATTCCAGGGGTTGCTGCTTACCAAGGAAAGCTGGCTGAAAGTGCAGATACCTTATATGAGGCATTGCAAAAGCAAGATCATATTTTGGAGCGAATCAGCAAGCTGTATACATATGCCCATATGCGTTACGACCAAGATACAACAAACTCATTTTATCAAGGATTAGATGGACGTATTAAGGCATTATACTCCCAGGTTGCAAGTGCCTTAGCTTACATTGTTCCAGAGCTTCTTTCCATTGAGGAAGATAAGCTACAAGCTTTTTTGGGGGAAAAAGAGGAGCTTAAGCTGTACGAACATGCATTGGATGAAATTAATTTACAGCGCCCCCATGTATTGTCTGCAGAACAGGAAAGCCTGTTAGCCGAAGCTTCTGAAGTAATGGATGCTTCCAGCAATACTTTTGGAATGCTTAATAATGCGGATTTAGAATTTCCCAGCATAAAGGATGAAAATGGAGAAGAAGTCGAGGTTACACATGGACGCTATATTCGTTTTCTTGAAAGTACAGATCGTCGTGTTCGTGAGGATGCCTTTAAAGCTGTATACGGAACATATGGGAAGTTCAAAAATACGTTTTCAAGCACGCTAAGTGGACAGGTGAAAAAGGATAATTTTAATGCAAAAATCCGCAACTATCGTTCAGCAAGACATGCAGCTTTAGCGGCGAATAATATCCCTGAAGAGGTGTATGAAAACCTCGTCAACACCGTTAATAAGTATCTTCCACTTCTTCACCGTTATGTGAAGCTGAGAAAGAAGGTGCTCGGTCTTGAAGAGCTTCATATGTATGACTTATTTACCCCGTTAGTTAAAGACGTAAAAATGGAAATTCCTTATGAGGAAGCTCAGGAGCTGATTTTAAAGGGACTTGCGCCACTAGGTGAGGATTACTTAAATGTTCTTAAAGAAGGTTTTGAAAATCGCTGGGTCGATGTCCATGAAAATAAGGGTAAGCGCAGTGGTGCCTACTCGTCTGGTACGTACGGGACAAATCCTTATATCCTCATGAATTGGCAGGATAATGTAAATAATCTCTTTACACTTGCCCATGAGTTCGGCCATTCTGTCCATAGCTATTATACCCGCAAGACACAACCTTTTCCGTACGGAGATTACTCCATCTTTGTAGCCGAGGTAGCATCTACATGTAATGAAAATCTTTTGAATGATTACTTGTTAAAAACGATCGATGACGAGCAAAAGAGATTGTATTTATTAAATCATTATCTAGAAGGCTTTAGAGGCACTGTTTTCCGTCAGACGATGTTTGCTGAATTTGAACATTTAATTCATCAAAAAGCACAAAATAACGAGCCTTTAACAGCTGAGCTGTTGACACAGGAATATTATAATTTAAATGTAAAGTATTTTGGCAGCGAAAACATGGTTATTGATGAGGAAATTGGCTTAGAGTGGTCAAGAATTCCCCATTTTTATTACAATTATTATGTCTATCAATATGCAACAGGTTTTAGTGCTGCAACGGCTTTAAGCAAGCAAATATTAGAAGAGGGACAACCAGCCGTCGAACGTTATATCGAATTCTTGAAGTCTGGAAGCTCAGACTATCCAATTGAAGTCTTAAAGAAGGCTGGAGTAGACATGACAAGCTCAGAGCCGATTGAAGAAGCTTTGAAGGTGTTTGAAGAAAAGCTCAATGAAATGGAAAATTTATTAGGATAACAAGAAAAGGGGATGGCCGAAGTGTGAGCCATCTCCTTTTTGAATGAATTTTTGATAACTATAACTCGGTGGGTAAAGGCGAGAAGACTGATATGCTGGTTTGAAGACCGAAAAATGAGAGAAAGACCGGTATAATCGCCTAAAAACCGGTTAATGAAAAATTTGTAACTGAGCAGCACGATAATTACGTGAAATTTAACTAAAAGCCCCGAAACCGGTTACGTTCATTTAAATAAATAATAAAAATTAATAAGGAAATAAACAAGATCGGGGCAGTAATAAAGATGGAAACGAGCTCCATAAGTCCGAGAATATTAAAGAAGAAAGCCAGTAGAATGAATAAAAGCATGAGTGATACTTGTACTTTTTTCACAGTGAAACTCCCCTAAATATGTAATGGATTTTAAGTGTGGCTTGGGCAAAAAGAGATCGGGGTGGTAGTCTCCCACCTATTTAATAAATCATATTCGTTGTAATGAAAATATATACTTAGTTTTTGACAATATTGTGAAAAAAGGCACAATCTTATTGTTGAATGGGCGAATGCATGTTATATTTATATCGTGAAGTTAATCACAAGCAAACATACCCCTTGTTTGACCGTGAAAAATTTCTCCCATCCCCTTTGTTCGTTTTATATAGGAAAAGACCGTGTAGACTTTAATGTTTACACGGTCTTTTCTTTAAAATTATTTTGAAACATACCGCCAAAAAACACCGTATTTTGCGGGGAGTTTCTCAACTAATTGCTTTAGTTTTAATTTCTTCATTTCTTTTTCCACTTCTTGAATCGACATGCTGTAGACGACAGCAATTTCCTTTGATGCGACGAGCTTGAAATATTTCAGAAAATCTTCAATTGGCGGTGGATATGATTTTTCTGGTGAATATGGAAGCATTTCACGTAATATTTGTTCATATACTTGATAAGGATATACTCCTGTAATCTTTATACCTTCCTCTTCAATATTCTCATTAAAGAAAACAAGGGTGGGAATTTCTTGCACTTCCATTTCTGAGGTGATTTTTAAATCACATTGAAAAGCTTTTGCTGCACTATCTGAATGAATATCAGAAATAAATTCTTCCACGTCTAAACCTGCATCCTCGGCACATTCCTCGAGTACCTTAAGCTCGGAAATATTTTGTTTCTCTAAAAATAGACACTCCTGTACTTTTCTTAAGAAACGAATTCCCGCTCTTCTTCCTTGAAGCTCAGCTGCTTTAATTGCCACTGAGACAATATGGGGAGAGGAAATTGGGTTTTCAAACCATAAAGAACCATCACAAGACATTCCTGTTCTTGTAGCGGTTTTTTCCCAAAGCTCTGCGATGTTTTCATAATGTTGTTTTTTATTTAAATTGAGCATGGCAAGCCGACCGCTTAAGACATGCTTTATTGAAAAGTAACGTCCGTACTCAATTTGTAATTTTTTTAGAATGGGTTCAAGAGCCCAGCATTCCGGACATAATGGGTCAATGAACATATAGATTTCAATTGGTTTCTTTTCGGCGCCATGACAATGATGAGAATTGGATGATGTAAAAGTTTTTTCGTTCACAAGTCTTCACCTTTCATGTCTTCCTTTTCAGGGCTGTTAATCATATGTTGTGCAGTTAACACAAGTCTAGAGAAAAACGCTTCACGAATCATTCCATCTAGTCCGATTTCGTCCATGGCTTCATTCATACAAGATAACCAAGCCTTTGCTCTTGATTCTGTAATTTGAAATGGCATATGCCTTGCTCGCAGCATAGGATGCCCATGCTCCTCTGTATATATAGGTGGTCCACCTAAAAATTGTGTCATAAATTGCTTTTGTTTCCGTGCTGTTTCAGAAAGCTCAGCAGGAAAAATGGGTGCCAACTCGGGATGCTGCTCCACTCTGCGATAAAATGCATCAATGAGTCGAGCTAATTTTTCTTCTCCAATTGCTTCGAACGGGGTAGGCATATGTTCCATATTGAAAAACTCCTTTTAATTTTGGCTTAAACGCCTGAAAATATAGAATGAAGACGACTTCCGAAAACAGCAATCAATGCCATGGAATGCCAAAATTAATATTGTGTAATTCTACTTTCCTAGTTGCTCCATGTTAAGTGTAACTGTCCAATAACACAAGGCAATGAGAAAAGATAGGTGTCATTTGTACTATTCGTTTTACAAGCTTACTTTATTTTATCAATGAGTTTGTCATATCTCAAACAATTGGCTTGAAGAGGTTATGGAAATGAAGAATGACTTTTAGTAATGAAGACTCAAAAAAACAGCCTTATCATCAAGGGCTGGTCAGTTTGGCGTCAAAATAAGGGGGAGTTTGCGATAAAACATGCTGATTTTGCCTTTATCGAAGCCGGCGCTTCTGACGAGACCGACTAGATGGAAGGAAAGCCATTCCCTCGAATTCTTGGTCGAATTGTCAAGCCTTCCCTAGGAGTCTAATCATTCACTAACTGGTCTGTCGTGAGAATCCTCGTTTATTTTGCCTGCTTAATCAAGTGATTTCTGGGGCCCAGTTCGTCTAAGCTTTAGTTTTTGCCAAAATCACCACCGATAAATATCAAAGCCAAAATAAAAAAGGCTGCATGTCAATGCAACCTGAATCACCGGTGATAATAGACGGTGTTATGTTATGCTAAAAACTTACTTGTGATTTTCTTTACATAGTTCTGCGTTTCTTTAAATGGGGGAATGCCGCCGTACTTATCAACATTTCCAGGACCGGCATTATAAGCTGCTAATGCGAGTTCGATATTGTTATTGTATTTATCGAGCATTTGCCGCAAATATTTGCTGCCGCCTAGGATATTTTCCCTCGGATCAAAAATGTTTGAAACGCCAAGATGTTTTGCTGTTCCTGGCATTAATTGCATGAGACCAGATGCACCGGCAGAACTCACTGCATTGGCATTAAAGTTGGATTCCTGTTTAATAACCGATTTAATTAAATCAACTGGAAGATTATATTTGTTGGCTGCCTCTTCAATAAGCTCGTCATAGTTTGTTTTCTCGGATGTTGATTGCGCAAGCTTTGTCAGCTGAATTGGCGGAAGCGATGCTGTCATTGGCAATGGTGTAAAAGAGCTTTCATTACTGTTGGTAACAGGAGCGTCACTTAATAACTTCTCTTGGCTATTTGCAAACAAATCATTCATCATTTCTTGAAAAATTGAATTTCCAGAAGAGGATGGCGAATTATTAAAATTTTGTAGTGCTTGAAGCTGAAGCATAATCTTTAACTGTTCCACGTTCATCATATTTATTCACCTCAAGGATTTCCGTTGTAATCGTTATACTTTGCTTGATAAAAGCGGCGAATCTTATTATCAGTAGGTCTTTGAGGAATTTCTAGCTGCTTCAGTAGGTTTTCAAAGTTTTCCTTGCCTAATTGATAATCATCTACCTCATATTCTAACTCATAATCACTTTGATTTAAATAGGTACTATAATCTAAAACAATGAAACCGTTTTGAAATTTTGTCTCAGCTCTTTTAGTTGTGAGCGTGCCAAAAAGTGTTAATTGTTCGAGCGGAATATTTAAAGCACGCAATCTTTCCTGTACTGGACCGACAATGATATGATGATGATTCAAAATTTTCTCAGCTTCCCGTAGATCGAGGGCTTGATTGGTTTCCAACAAACCTTCTGCATGCGGTTCTTTTAATGTTAATTCGTACTTGTCATTTTTAAAGCGAACCCTAAGTGCACAACCTTTTTCTTTTAATACAAATTGCGGTGTATCAAAATAATGGTTATCTTGGCTTGTGAACATAGATTCGTCTATATGAAAGAATTTTTTTAAACGGATAAATTCTGTTTCAGTTAAAAGATTTTTAAATTCAATTTCAATATTTTGTGACATTAACTTCACCTTTCTAAACGGGGATATATTTAAGAATACCACTTTTCCTTGTTGCTTACGAATTGATCAATTATGTGATAAATGTTTGTTTGTGATAGAATATGATCGTATAGGAGTTGAAAATATGAGAGAAAAAATGAATGTAGTTAATGCAACCATTACAAAAGAAAACGAGCTTCATTTAATTGTTGAAAAAGAAATCAAAATTGCCGATTTCAAGCCTTTAGGTCAAATGCTTGTCGATTCTGATGACGTTTCCTTTATCTATCTGCTTGAAAAAAATGAGCAATATACATATTTAGTGATCAAAGAAGAACTATGGATTTCATTAAAAAATAGCTTGGCAGAGGGGTTGCCCGTCTTTTTGAAAAATGATTCCGGGCACTGTGAGCTGCCATCTTTTGTTGATGAATTGGAATACCTGATTGAAAATATTAAAGGGAATGGCAATTATGGTGAAACAATGGTCACGAAGGTAGAAACGCTTTTTTAAGTTTCTATTCTTCCATCCGTCAAATAGAGATAAGGAGTGACCAATCCATCACTCCGGAGAAAGAAAATATCGGATGAGGTGAGACGTACAGTGAAGCATTGGGATCAGTTTTTAGCACCCTACAAGCAAGCGGTTGACGAATTGAAAATTAAACTAAAGGGGATGCGGGGACAATTCGACTTAAATTCAAATCATTCACCAATTGAATTTGTAACAGGAAGAGTAAAGCCAATTGCCAGTATTCTTGATAAGGCGAACCAGAAGGGGATCCCGTTAGATAAATTAGATACGGAAATGCAAGATATAGCCGGACTAAGAATGATGTGTCAGTTTGTTGATGATATTGAACTGGTTGTTGAACTGTTGCGGAAACGAAATGATTTTGAAATCGTGGAGGAGCGAAATTATATTTCTCATAAAAAAGCAAGTGGATATCGTTCTTACCATGTTGTCATTCGTTATCCAGTTCAAATGATTTCAGGCGAAAAGAAAATTCTTGTTGAAATTCAAATTAGGACATTAGCCATGAATTTTTGGGCGACAATCGAACATTCTTTAAATTATAAATATAAAGGACAGTTTCCAGAGGACATTCTTCTTCGCTTACAAAGAGCAGCTGAGGCTGCTTTTCGATTGGATGAAGAAATGTCCCTAATTCGCGGAGAAATTCAGGAAGCACAAGCTTTCTTTACAAGAAAGAAAGAATTGAAGCCAGATGGAAAACGATGAATGCAATCGCACAGAACAATTAACGAAAGCTTGTTGTGAACGTTCTTAAAATAAGCCTACAGAAAGAGGAGTCAGTAATTATGAACTTTGCCATAACCTCAAAAGGGGATTCAAAATCAAATACGTTGATGCATAAAATGAGATCCTATTTACTTGATTTCAAGCTTGTTTATGACGAGGATAATCCTGACATCGTTATTTCTGTCGGTGGAGATGGAACTTTGCTATATGCATTCCATCGTTATAAAAGTCGTTTGCATAAGACCGCATTTGTTGGTGTTCATACCGGTCATCTAGGATTTTATGCCGATTGGCTTCCAGATGAAATCGAAAAGCTTGTTATTGCCATTGCGAAAACACCATTTCAAGTGGTGGAATATCCATTACTTGAAGTAATTATTCGTTATTCCCATGGTGGGAAAGAAAATCGCTACTTAGCATTGAATGAATCGACAGTAAAAAGTGTCGATGCAACGTTAGTGATGGATGTAGAAATACGGGGACAGCATTTTGAACGCTTTCGCGGAGACGGGCTTTGCTTGTCCACTCCATCGGGTAGTACTGCTTACAATAAAGCGTTGGGGGGAGCGATTTTACACCCATCGATTCAAGCTATACAGCTTGCGGAAATGGCTTCGATAAATAATCGAGTTTTTCGTACTGTCGGCTCTCCACTTGTTTTGCCTGCTCATCATACATGCATGTTAAAGCCTGTAAATGGAGCGGACTTTCAGATAACAGTTGATCATTTAACATTGCTTCATAAAGATGTAAAATCGATTCAATTCCGAGTTGCCGACGAGAAAATTCGTTTTGCGAGATTCAGACCGTTTCCGTTTTGGAAAAGAGTGCGTGACTCGTTTATTTCAGAATAAGGAAATGCTATTGCTGGATATAGCGTTTGCATATTGGGATAGGAGTAATGACAGTGTCTAGGTTTCAACTGCAATGGGAAATTAACATCGATAATCACGGAAAACTTATAAGAGATTTTCTAAAAGAACAATTCATATCCAAATCCGCCTTAACGGATATTAAATTTGCTGGCGGTCGTATTAGCGTCAACAATCATGAGGTAACCGTTCGCAGACCGTTGCAAGCGGGAGATCTTTTAGTGGTTGAGTTTCCCCTTGAAAATCGAAGTGATTCTCTTAAGGGGGAAGAACTTCTGTTGGATATTCTCTATGAAGATGACTATGTTCTAGTTATAAATAAAGAAGCAGGAATATCGACAATTCCATCAAGAGAGCACCCAGCAGGAAGCCTTGCAAATGGAATTATCGGTTATTACGAAAAAAAGAACCATGACGCAACAGTTCATATTGTGACGAGACTAGATCGGGATACATCCGGTCTTGTTTTGGTGGCGAAACATCGCCATATCCATCACTTATTAAGTACGCAACAAAAGCATGGAATCATCAAAAGAACATATGAGGCCATAGCAGCAGGTATATTTTTGCATAAAAAAGGAACGATTGAAGAACCAATTGGGCGAAAAAAAGATAGCATTATTGAGAGGACAGTACAGAAAGATGGACAGTATGCTTGCACCCATTATGAAGTCTTACAGCAGATGACGGATTTTGCCCATGTAAGGCTGATGTTAGAAACAGGGCGAACTCATCAAATTAGAGTCCATCTATCTCATATTGGCCATCCATTGCTTGGTGATGACCTTTACGGCGGTCCTGCTGCTTCTATAACCCGTCAAGCCTTGCACTGTCGAAGTCTTGCCTTTATTCATCCAATAACTCAAAAGCCTTTACTCTTTCAAACTTCACTGCCGAAAGATATGAAGAGGTTAGTTTAGTTGAATTCCTTAAATTTTTCCGCAATAAACGGCATTGAGGAAGAAACAGAAACGAATGTCATCTCTGGATATCTTAGGGCGGTTAAATAGCCACCAAATACGGCTCCAGTATCAATATTATAGGTATTATTTATAATGCGTGGTTTTGGTACTGGAGTATGGCCATAAACGATTGCTGCATCGCCTTGATAGAGTTTTGCCCAATCACGTCGAACTGGAGAGCCATCTGGATGTTTTTCACCGGTAATGTCCCCGTATAATACAAAAGTCTTCACTTTTGAATGCTGCTTCCCAATATATTCGGCGCGAATTCCCGCATGTGCAATAACAAGCTTACCATTATCCAATACTTGATAAAGTGGATTTTCCTCATATAACTGCATAAACATTGTGCGAATTTTCTGTTGTTCCTTGCGCGTTAACGCATTATATTCTGCAACTGTTGTTTCTAAACCATGGGTAACTTGAACTTTATTGCCAAGAAAATAGCGATAGAGTTTGTTGCAATGGTTTCCTGGAGTATAGAAGGCATTCTTCTCTTTCATGATAAGCTCCCACACAACCTCAATCACTTTTAAAGATTGTGGACCCCGATCTGTTAAATCCCCCACGAAAGCAAGCTTCCTCCCATCTGGGTGAAGTGGAAAGCCCTTTGACCATTGATAACCGAGTTCCAGCGTTAAGTTTTTAAATTCTTGAAAACAGCCATGAATATCTCCAATAATATCAATCTGCATATGCTGACTCCTTTAATAAAATATCGATACTAATTAGTATAATCATCATTCGTTTATACATGAATCATTTAACTAGCACCTAATTTGTTTTTATCTATTTGCGATAAAGATTCTTATGCCAGAGTGAGCGCCTGATTTTTTTTAATTTTATTTTATACTGTCTAAATAGTTGCAACATAAGTAAGAGCTTTAGTACCATTTATACATGTATCAATTGCTGTGTTTGATCGTTCACAATAAATGGCGAAGTGGAGATTAAATGGGCGCTTTTTTATTTTATTAGTTTAGGGGGAGTGAAAATGGAAGAGCATGGTGCGTCCGTTGCATCTCTAGTAATTGTAATTATCGTAGCATTTTTAACACCGTTGTTTTTGCACCGGTTAAAGCTGGCATTTATCCCGGTAGTTGTCGCCGAAATATTAATGGGGCTAGTAATTGGAAAAAGTGGATTTAATCTTGTTCAAGATGATATGTGGCTTGAAACACTATCTACTCTTGGTTTTATATTTTTAATGTTTCTAAGTGGGTTGGAGATTGATTTCTCAGCTTTCTCCGGTAAAAAGAAAAAAGAACGTCTGCCGAATGGGAAGGACGAGCCGAACAGCTTTTTTGTTGCCACAATGGTTTTTCTTGGCATTTTTATCGTCTCATACGGGCTTTCCTATTTATTCGTTCTCGCTGGAATTATAGAAAATGCTTTTCTGATGACCTTAATCATTTCTACCATTTCCTTAGGAGTGGTCGTTCCTACCCTTAAGGAAGCGCGTTTGATGAAAACAGGAATAGGACAGATTATTCTCTTAATTGCAGTAATCGCTGATTTAGTTACGATGGTTCTTCTAGCTGTCTTTGTTTCTTTATATGATGGCGGGCAAGGAAACACATGGTTATTGCTTGTATTATTCGGCGCTGGCTTGTTGTTATTCTTTGTGGGAAAAAGGTTTAAGAACAATAAGCTGCTCGAAGGGATGTCCACTGGAACGATTCAAATTGGGACAAGAGCTGTCTTCACTTTAATTATTTTGCTTGTTGCCATTTCAGAAACAGTTGGGGCTGAAAATATTTTAGGGGCTTTTTTGGCTGGGGTTTTAGTATCGCTTCTGTCTCCAAATCAGGAGTTAGTGCATAAGCTTGACTCATTCGGATATGGTTTTCTCATTCCTATTTTCTTCGTAATGGTGGGAGTCGACTTAGATATATGGCAGTTATTTGGCGATCCGAAAATGCTTATGCTGATCCCGCTTCTATTGCTTGCATTGCTAATTTCAAAATTAATCCCAGTCGCCTTATTAAAAATATGGTATGACACAAAGACTGTTTTAGCGGCTGGCTTTTTATTGACTTCGACATTGTCTCTGGTCATTGCAGCAGCAACGATTGGAGAAAGAATGGGTGTGATTACGTCCGAATTAAGCGGGACATTGATATTAGTCGCTGTAATTTCATGTGTCATCACCCCGATTATCTTTAAAAATCTCCTTCCGAAAGAGACGGTTTCAGAGAAAAAGCTGAAAATAGCTTTTGTGGGAGCGAATCAATTAACACTTCCGATTTCAAGAGAATTAAAGTCGTCTTTATATGATACGGTCATTTATCATACAAAACAGGAAAAAGCAGACGCTCAAATTGCTAACTCATTGTTTGAGGTAAAGGAACTAACTGATTTCTCTATTTCAGCGTTAGAAAATACAGAGGTCTTTTCTGCTGATATTGTGGTTGTCTCAACGGGAAGTGATGAAATCAATGCAACTCTTGCTATTGCCGTAAAAGAAAAAGGGATCGAACGGGTGATTGTCCGGATTGAAAGTCCTGATTTAGAGGAAGGGCTAAGAGAAAAAGGAGTTGAAGTATATTCGGTCTTTAACTCTTCAAAAGCATTGCTTCGAGCTTTAATTGAATCGCCAAGAGTGATGAATATTTTAACAAATCAAGAAACATCCCTTTACGAGATCCGTTTACTGAATGATCAATTTGATGGCATGACCGTCAGAAGGTTCCCTTTTACTGGCGACATCATTTTTGTGCGCATATTCCGCGGCAAGGATTCGCTTGTTCCACATGGGGATACAGAATTGCAAGTGAATGACCGTTTAATTGTAACAGGAACAAAAGAATATGTTGACGAATTAAAACGAGAATTAGAATTTTGTCAATGATCTTATATTAATTGCAGCAATACTAGGAATTGTATTGCTGCTTTTCTTTTTTGAAGAAATCAGTTAGAATTAGTATCAGGTTCTAATAACTTGTATTAATGAAACAGGAGGTAACGAATATGTCTCTTTCGTTAGAAGGAAAGAATATAGTAGTGATGGGTGTAGCAAATAAACGCAGTATTGCTTGGGGAATCGCTCGTTCTTTGCATGATGCTGGAGCGCGATTGATCTTTACATATGTAGGAGAAAGACTTGAGAAAAGTGTAAGAGAACTAGTTGCAACATTAGAGGGGAATCATTCTCTCATTTTACCTTGCGATGTCACTGTTGATGAAGATATTGAAAAATGCTTTGCAACAATTCACTCTGAGGTCGGGACGATTCATGGTATAGCTCATTGTATTGCTTTTGCCAATAAGGAAGAACTGCAAGGGGAATATATGAACACCACTCGTGATGGTTTCTTGTTAGCGCATAATGTGAGTTCCTATTCTTTAACTGCAGTTGCGAAAGCGGCAAGAGAATACATGACAGAAGGCGGAAGCATTGTTACATTAACTTATTTAGGCGGAGAGCGGGTAGTGCAAAATTACAATGTGATGGGTGTAGCGAAAGCATCCTTGGACGCAAGTGTTAAATATTTAGCGAATGATCTTGGTCCACAAGGTATTCGGGTAAATTCGATTTCAGCAGGTCCTATCCGTACTCTCTCAGCAAAAGGAGTCAGCGATTTCAATTCAATTCTAAAAGAAATTGAAGAACGTTCTCCGCTAAGAAAAACGACAACACCTGAAGAGGTTGGAGATACCGCTTTATTCCTCTTTAGTAATTTATCCCGTGGGATGACCGGAGAAAATCTTCATGTAGATTCAGGCTATCATATTTTATAATGACGCTCGCCAAATAGGGCGAGTTCAGACTGTAAACAAACTCGATTTGTCTACAGTCTTTTTTTATTTATCATGGTTATATTTCGGTGTTGACCTTAGCTCACTTTATCAACAATCTTGTTTAATCCTGCTCCTATTCAAAATTGAAAACTCGAGGATGTGTGATCGCATCCGCTCTAATGAAGCGCCTATTGAACGAGAAGTTCGAGGAACTGTTTTTCCTTTCAGTTCAGAAGCAAAGGTACGATCGATGTGTGAGGAACGCCTGAGAAGGAAGTGCTTCGTGGGTTAAATAAATCAACGAATGTAAATCACTGTCTTTTCCGACGAGTTCCCCCTGCAAATTACGAGTGAAGCTTGCTGTTTAGAGAACGATCGTTACCATTTACTATTGTTCAAAAAACTACCTGGTTTTTAAAGGAAATTTGTCATCATAAAGTACCCTCATCTTGGAAACGAAATCAAGGTTCAAGCATACATATAAGGTGAATTCAAATGAATGTGGAGGTGTGACAAATATGAGCAAAGACCAAAAAAAGCGTGATCCTCTACTCTTTATCCAGCATCAGGAGAATAAATCTTTACAAGGAAAAATGCAGGAAACATTCTCCTTAAAACAAGCTGAGAAGAAACTTCAATCACAACAAAGACAGACAGAGGAGAAGAATTTAGAGAAGCGAAAAAGAAAAAAAGGTTCTTCTACTGGAGAAGAGGAAGCAATTTTCGGAACAGCATCGAATCATGATGAAATAAGATTGTCTCAAAAGGAAGTTCAAGAAGCACTCGAAGGTTATGAAGGGAAAGCGAAGGGACATGAGCATGGATTTTCGTTTCAAAGAGTGAAGCCCTTTAGGGAAATGAATATAGAAGAAAAGCTAGATTATTTATCTCATTTTCCCCGGCAACTACCTCCAGTTCCTTGTTTGTTTCAAACGGAGGATACAGCGCTGCGAGGAGTATTGAAGGAGAAAAAAGAGCGGGAAGTGATTGTCAAACTCTTTGATAAGACAGAGGCAACGATTCTTATTAAAGATTTAATCGAGATTAGAATGATCGGCCTATAGTCATTTTTTGGCAATGTGGACAGTATGTCCAATTTTTATATAGGTACCGATCTTAATCACCCTGTTTTTAGTAAAGAAGTGTCTAGCTCAAGTCTAGACACTTCTCCTAAATTTCAGCCTTAATTCATACGGCGCTTTGTTGATTAATCTTCACAAATGTTTAAGTCAACGTCAGCAACACATTGGATAGCGCAGAAGCAGCTTAAGTCAACAGTAATACAATCATTTGTTGATCTAAAGCCTTCTACTTGACAAATTTTACTTAAGTCGATGCAGCTACCATGAGTTAAATCTACTGCTTCACCGTTTTGAACCGGCTTAATGACACGTAACGTAGCACAGCAGTTATCAAAGATCTCTTCAACTCGGAAAAAAATGGATACGCATGCACATTCATCATGTCTGAAGAATGCATGGAAAGGAGATCCATCAGCTGTTTTTAGTACGAATACACGAGTATCTACTCTTTGTCTTTTACCCGGTTTAATTAAAGAACCAAGAGGCTCTTGGAAACAGTTACTAGGGCACTCACAAACATCTTCGGCCGCATCTTGGATGTCTTTTATAGCACGGACAACTTCGCATACACAGTTGCCGCGACTAACGCCTTGTACGTCGTCTTTTTTTCCACAACCCATTCGTTATTCCTCCTTATTTTCTTAGAAGTAATATTACATTAATAACATATTGTTATGGGGGGATTTGGGTAACGGACAAACGCCTTATTTCCTAAAAATAGGCGGGAAAATATCATGATGAAGGATGAAAAAAATGGATATTTCTTGGATGGAACTGATCATTATTTCACTGGCTAGCTTTCGTCTTACCCGGTTACTTGTATTTGATAAAATTACAGAATTTATAAGAACCCCCTTTTTTGATGAAGAATTGGAGGTAAATGAACATGGTGAGGAGGAAGTGTATTATGTCCCTAAGGAAGGGTTATTAAAAAATTTTATTGGTGAATTGTTGAGCTGTTATTGGTGTACGGGCGTTTGGTCTGCTGCTGCCATATCTTTATTCTATTTAATGTGGCCGGTTTTTGCTTTTCCTTTTTTACTTATTTTGGCGGTTGCTGGTATTGCTGCCATAATGGAAACGCTCATTCAACGTCTATTATGAGCTCCTTCTTAATTTTCTAAAACAAACTGGGTAAAGCACATATACAGGCATTTTCTAAATTGCATAGATTATCATAACGATACTCACATATCATCCATATTAGGCTCCAAAGTCTTGTTGATGAAATATAACAGATGGGAGAGGGAAACATGAGAATACAAAGCACAAGCGCTAATCATAAAATGAAAAAACAACCAAAAATGGCGAAAAGAAAAAAAGGTTGTGGCTGTGGAAAGAAAAAAACAAGATAATATATAAGCAAGAGCGGTCTGCTAATTTTTTAGCAGGCTTTTTTTATGGTTAGACGTTGTTTAATAATTTCGTAAAGTTTCGGCTTATCCAGTGTGAAACCTTGCTTACAACCATCAAACTGTGCTGCTTTCAAATGCCTGTAGTTACCATTTTTGTTACAAATATTGGTAGGTCACTAATATTCATAAATTAAGGCAAAATCGAGGAAAATAAAAACAATATATGCTGGTGGGGGATGGGAATTAATGAGGAAAATATTGATTACATATTTTTTCGTGATCGTTACGTTATTATGTGCTTGTAACAATGATGGCTCGAAGGAAAGCGGGCTTGCTTTAGTAAAAACGACAAATCCAGCACCACTTTCACTTGAGAAAAGTACGAAAAAGGAATTGGATTTGATCGGAGCTATTGAACAAGATGTAGAAAGTTTTAAGGAGCTTTACGATGTTTCTGTATTAAAGGGGAAAGAGGATATTCTTGTTGCTTATAAGGTAAGGCATATGCAGCGATTTCACATGAAGAAAATTGAGAAAAAAATCAAGAAGCTACTTGAGGATAAGTATTCACAAGAAAACTTTATTGTTTCAAGTGATTACAAAATTTTTCTCGAAGCAGTAAAGTTAGAAGAAAAATTAAAGGATCCAACTTATTCTACTGAAAAAGCGGAAAAAAGGCTTCAGGAAATAATCAAATTAAAGAAAGAACTAACTTGAAGGAGGCCTCAGCTATGGGGGGGAAAACAAAAGAACAAAAACAATATCAATCCTTGGAACAAAAACATGAAGTGAAAAGGCCCGTATTGAAGAATTGCATTAAGGCGTTTTTTGTTGGAGGGCTTTTTTGCATCGTTGGTCAAGCGATCACCTATTTTTATATTTATTTTTTTAATTTTACTGAACAAACGGCAGGTAATCCAACTGTAGCAACGATGGTTTTTATCTCCATGCTTTTAACTGGATTTGGGGTCTATGATCACATTGGCCAATTTGCTGGAGCTGGCAGTGCAGTTCCTGTTACAGGTTTTGGGAATGCTGTTATCTCGGCTGCAATAGAACATCGAACAGAGGGTTTTGTATTAGGTGTTGGAGGAAATATGTTTAAGCTAGCAGGTTCTGTTATTTTATTCGGCGTTTTTTCTGCTTTTGTTGTTGCCCTAATAAAAGTCCTTCTCATCAAATGGGGGGTTATCTAATCATGCGCAAGGGAAAGCAGTCTTGGATATTTCCAAATAAACCAGTCATTGTTTCAACGGGTGTATCAGTAGGCCCGTTTGAGGCGAACGGAAAATTAGTCGCTGATTTTGATATCATCCATGATGATTTATGGATGGGAGAAGATTCGTATGAGAAAGCGCAACGGGTCTTAATGGAGGAAGCTGCGAAAACGGCGATTCAAAAAGGAAATAAAACAAAGGACGATATACAATTCTTTATTGCTGGAGATTTGATTAATCAAATTACTCCTTCAAGTATGGCAGCAAGGACGATTCAACTACCGTATATTGGTATTTTTGGGGCATGCTCCACTTCAATGGAAGGACTTGCTTTGGCCTCTTTTTTTCTTAATTACAATGGCGCAGATTATGTGGTAACGGGAGCTTCAAGCCACAATGCTGCAACTGAAAAGCAATTTCGTTACCCTACAGAATACGGTGGACAAAAACCGCCAACAGCCCAATGGACAGTGACGGGGGCAGGAGCCGCGCTGCTCAAGAAAAATGAAAATGAAAAAGGGTTGCCTGTTACCACTTCTGCCACGATCGGAAAGGTCATTGATCTAGGTATGACAGATCCCTACAATATGGGGGGAGCAATGGCACCTGCTGCAGCTGATACAATTACAGCTCACTTTAATGACTTAAGCTTAGATCCCTCTTATTATGACTTAATTCTTACCGGGGATTTAGCGAAAATTGGCAGGGAAGTCACCTTTGAACTTTTACAGAAAAATGGTCTGAATATAGAATGGGAAAAATTCCAAGACTGTGGATTGATGATTTATAAGGATGATCAACCCGTTCAAGCAGGGGCGAGTGGAGCAGGCTGTTCAGCTGCAGTATTGTACGGTCATATCCTCAACGAAATGCAAAAAGGGACTTATAAAAGAGTTCTTGTTGTTGCAACGGGTGCCTTGCTTTCACCATTAACATACCAGCAAAATGAGAGCATCCCATGTATTGCACATGCGGTTTCAATCGAAATGAATGAATAATAAGGAGGTTTTCTTGTTGTTGCCAATGTTTTTTTGGGCGTTTGTAGTAGGTGGTTTAATATGTGTAATTGGGCAATTATTATTTGATGTTGCCAAATTAACACCAGGCCATACGCTTAGCCTACTTGTCGTTATAGGGGCTATACTTGATGGCATTGGGTTATATGAGCCATTGGCTGATTTTGCCGGAGCTGGGGCGACTGTTCCGATTACAAACTTTGGGAATACCCTTGTTCACGGGGCGTTACAAGAGGCAGAGAAACATGGCCTAGTTGGAGTTTTGACAGGAATGTTTGAGGTAACAAGTTCAGGAATTTCTGCTGCAATTGTTTTTGCATTCATCGGCGCCTTGCTTTTTAAACCAAAAGGATGAGTATATGCATTTGCGGAATCTATTAAACAGCCTATACACTTTTTGGAACCCGTACATATGTTACTAGTGAGACCGTATAAAGTGAGGTGACATAGATGGGCTTCGGATGTGGCTTTGGAGGTTATGGTGGCTACGGCTATGGAGGCGCTGGCTATGGCGGATCAACCTTCGTATTAATCGTTGTGTTGTTTATCCTATTAATTATTGTAGGCGCTAGCTTCTATTAATGACGTGAAAGAAATGCCGTTTGCAAAGAACGGCATTTCTTTTGCAACGATAGGATTGAATATTATGAATTTTCTGGGTTTTGTTGCATAATGTAAAGTGATGATATAGTGTGGAAGGGATGTAGATAAAATGAGGTTTGCTCAGAGGATTGCCTTAATTACAGGGGCAGGTAGTGGGATAGGCAGAGAGGTGGCAATAAGGCTTGCACGAGAAGGGGCAAAGGTGGTGTTGGTAGGAAGACGGAAACCAAAACTGGAAGCGGTTGCAAACGAGATTAATAAGACTAAAAAAATCCCCATGGCTGAAATTTTTCAAGCAGATGTGACCGATGAGGAAGATGTTCAAGAGCTTTCCGACTATATCCGTTTACATTTTGGTGATCTACATATTCTAGTAAACAATGCGGGCAGTTCCCAAAGCTCGAAAATACTAGAAACTTCAGAGGGGGAATGGGACGATATTCAGAGTGCGAATTTACGGAGTGTTTTCCTTGTTTCGAAAATGCTGGGCCATTTAATGGTTTTACAGGCAAAAGAGGAAAATAGGAGGCAGGGACGTGCTATCGTAAACGTTGCTTCACTATCTGGACATCATGCAGGGGCGCTTATTCCTCATTATAGCGCCGCAAAAGCGGGAGTGATTAATTTTACAAGATCACTGGCTCTAGAGCTGGCACCCTATGGTATTCGTGTCAATTCTGTATCTCCTGGATTTGTTGATACGCCGTTAACTGAAAAAGGTTTGCAAAGTGAAAAATTTGTAAAAATGATTGAAGAAAATACCGCTTTAGGGAGGATTGGCAAAGCTTCGGAAATTGCGAATGTCATTGTTTTTGCCGCTTCAGAAGAGGCATCTTATATGACGGGAAGCGACATTCTAGTCGACGGAGGTTGGATTATTAAGTAACAATAGCTTTTTCGATTATTGTGAAATCTATAAAACTATGAAAAACGCCTTTCTTTCGCTTTTCATATCACCCTTCAGGAGCTACATTCATAAAATGTAAGTAGCTTAAAAAGGAGGCGTAGTTTCACAAAATGGATAATCAATTCTTTAAAAATATCGAGAAGAAAACAGGAGTAAATATGAAGGATGTTTTTGATTTGGCTAACTCATTACAAGGGGCAAATTTCAAGGACGAAAGAACGGTGCGCAACGTGATCAGAAGGGTATCACAAATTGCTAACAAGCCTGTTAACAAGGAAACGGAAGATAAAATCGTCAAGTCCATTGTTAGTGATGGGAAGCAGCTTGATTTCAACACCATTTCAAAAATGCTAAATAAGAAATAGCTTTCATGAAGGGGCGTCCAATATTTGGATCCTCTTTGAATGGAAAAATGTCAACAACTTTCGGAACCCTATCGGTAGTTGAAAAGCTACCACATCAAGTTTCTGAAGAATGTTCTTTAGATGATAATAAATTGACTTCTTCATAAAATCAGGGGAAAATTGCAAAGTTGTAAAGTATATGGCGGTACAGTGAAGTCGATTACAGGGATTTACTAATGAATAGTGAGTTTATCTCGAAAATAATGAAAGAGCAGCCGTTAGGGATGCTCTTTCATTATTTTAGGAAATGCTGCCTATTTCCGAACTAATCTCAAATTCCTTAAGATAAAAAATGCTGTAGTCATCGTTTCGATTAGCAAGAAGAAGTTCTACGTTCCATCCTAGTCGGAACAATTCGAACTAAAATGATTTCGGAGTTGTATATAACTCTTTAAATGAGTGGAACTTTGTTTAGCGCAAGCAGCCAGAGTCTAACAAACTTCAGGTCTTCTCCCTACGATAGGCCAACCAAGAATGGCCCTATTATCGAAAGAACAGGCTTCTCCAGTTATGTACGGCGATGAGCAAGGCTCTTGCGCTATGGTTCTTTTATAGGACTTAAAAAGCGAGAAGGGTGAGCCGTTTTGCCTCGTCGTTTTTGTGGAATTGATAGGTATAATTGCTCCATCGCTCTTGTAATGGCAACATATAGTAATCTTCTTTCCTCCTCTAATGGAAAAATGTCACCATTACGGTAAGAATCTAGTGCAAAATCGTGTGGTAAGCTGCCATCTACGGTACTTACGACGTACACAATTTTATATTCCAACCCTTTTGAACGATGAATTGTACTTAATGTTAAGGCATTATCGAGCGTTTTACTAAGCTTTTTCATTTCTTTATTCATCGCTGTCATATGACTAACATGATCTAAAAATTCAAGAATCGTTTTGAAGCCTCGCGCTGCCACTTTTAAATCTCGAATATCGTCAGAGCCTTTATCCAGCTTGTTGCCCTCGTTCCCTCTTTTCTTTATAAAGTCTCCGTACCCTAATTCTTTCTCTACAATATCCATTGCTGTAACTGGCGAGAGCTGACGCAATGAACGAATAATAGGAACTAACTTTTTTAGCTTTTTTTCTTGAAAAGCAAAACCGGTTTTCAACTGGCTGACACATTCAAGTAATGAACGATCATTAAGAATACTGTCGGCTTTTAAATCCTGCAGGACGTTATTTTTCACAAATAACACGGGAAGGATCGAGCGTATTGCTTCTTGATCCTCTTCATTCAGCGAAAGTCTTAGAAATGAAAGCATGCCTTTAACGACAAAGCGTTCATAAAACGACTCAACATCTTGATCAATTTTAAAAGGGAGACTAGAGTTGGTTAACCGCTCAAAAATGGCTCTGCTACTTGTATTTGTCCGAAATAAAATCGCAAAATCGGAGGGCGCATAACCTTTTTCAAGTTTCTCCTGTATATCTTGAACGATCATGGTTGCTTCCTCTTCTTCATCATAGGGGAAGAAGAGGATAGGTGAAAATCCAGTAGAAAATTGCGCGTGCATTTCCTTTGTTCTACGTTCTTTATTCTTTTTAATAATTGAATTAGCGGTCGTCACAATTTCATGGCTTGAACGGTAATTTTCATTTAAAACGACTAATTTTGAATTTGGAAAATCTTTTTCAAATTCTAGCAGGTATTGTGGGTCACTACCTCGAAATGAATATATAGATTGATCATCATCCCCAACTGCACAAATATGACTTGAAGCTGACAGCATGCGAATTAATTCGTATTGAACTTTATTGATATCTTGAAACTCATCAATAAGAAAATAACGGAATCGCTTTTGGTAATTTTCAAGAAGGGAAGGGTTCTCTTGAAAAAGCTGGTAGCAGCCAAGGAGCATGTCATCAAAGTCAAATAAACCTTTGTCCTGTTTTGCTTTTTCATAATATTGAAAGAGATAAGCGACCTTTTCCTCCCAAGGAGTTTCAGGTTTAATTTGAGAAGGAAGGATCAATGAATTTTTCCATAAACCAATTTGTTGCAGTGCCAAATCATAAGCAAACTCCTTCTCATCCAACTCTAACTCTTTACCACCTAATTTGATAATTTGTTCTTTTTGCCACTCTTTTTTTAATAATCGATCAGAACTCCATTTACTCCGCTCATGGAAGGATAAAATTCGATAAAAAATGCTATGAAAAGTACCGACTAATAACTGTTGAATGTGCTGCTGTTTCATCCCAGGGTATTGATGTAATCGATCTTTCATTTCTTGAGCTGCTTTAGCTGTAAAGGTGACGAGCATAATGGAGCGGGGATCGACGTTTTTCTCTTGAATCATATAAGCCGTCCGTGCTGTCAGCACCCGTGTTTTTCCACTGCCTGCGCCTGCAAGGACGAGCAAAGGACCTTCAGTTTGAGTAGCAGCTTCCAATTGATTGGCATCTAAGGAAAAACCAGATTCCTTCAAGGCTTGTATATAGGGACTGTAAGCTTTCGCTTCCAACTTGTTCGTTCTTATAAATGGTGGTGCTTGTTTCACTGATTGTGGAGGTTTGAATTCAGTGCTGTGTTTTGCTGTTGTAATGGTGCGAGAAACTGGGATTTTGAAGCCATTTCGTTCTACGTATTCTACTTCTTCTTTAGAGGAGTGCTCTAGCTCAAATTCGTGCTCCTGACAATTAGCTTTTTTTGTCATATGAAAAAAATGAGGCTGCTGTTCAATGCCTAAGTAGACGCGAACAGGCTCTCCACAAACCGAACAACGAAGCTTCCCTTTTTTTCCTTCATCATGAATCGAATGAAAATGTTCTCTATTTAATTGCTCTATGTTGATTACGTTGTTTTCTAATACAGCTGTTTTCATCATGTTCCCCTTAATTGCTCTCTCTTGTCTAAAATGGATGTTTCTTTATTGGTACAGACAAAATTTATCATACCAAATCGTATATATATTCTAAAGAGGTTTTCGTTAATTAAATTTTTTAAAGAGGTGGTTAGCATGGGCTATATTCCTCCGACAACAAATAATCAATATCATCATTACGCTGATCGAGAATTAAAAAACAAGTATGATCCGTTTCAAATTTTCCCTATCGAAAGAACAAGGCGGGCAGCAGGCATGATAAATGGAGAAAGGATGGCGAAATTGCCACAGGATGAGCGGAGGATCAATAAAAAAAGCTCCACAGTTCAGGAGCTGGATCGAAAATATATGATTGAAGAAATCTATAGTGAAATTACTGGAAAGGGCCGTTATTTTAATGAAGTTGTCTAGGAAAAGTTAATATGTTTGAATAAGTAATTCTTCACCTTCTCTCCATTCAGCATAGAGAACATCCTTTTCAGAATCGATGCCGAATTTTTTCATTTCATTATAAAGCATTTCCTCATTCCATTTAATAAAATGGAGGTTATCAGCTTCGATTTCTCCGTCCAGTATTAAGGTAACCGGTAGCTTAACAGCTGAACGAGGAAGATTAAGATCACGTATCGTTACATGTTCATAGCTAGACTTTCTTAAGACGCTAATTGAACCGTCTGTTTCTAAAATGGCATACTCACATTCTCGGATCGAAAAGATTCCTCTTGATCTAAGGAGGTGCTGAAGCTGGTTAATGTCCAAACGTGCCTTTTTCAGCATTTCGTAATCAATTTTCCCTTTGCGAATAACGATTGAGGGTTTACCTTCTAAAAGCTTGCGCAGCCCTTTCTTTTTCTGTGTTAAGATTTCAGTAATAAAAATAAGAAGTCCCCAAATGACGACCGCATAAATGACCTTTTGAAATGTAATGTCATTATCATAGATAGCATTACCAACTAACTCTCCTAAAATTAAAGCAGAGATAAAATCGAATGGTGTAATTTGCGTAATCTGCGTTTTCCCCATAATCTTCGTTAAAGCAAATAAAGCTATATATCCAAAAATCAGCTCAATTAGAATTTGTAAATATTCGTCCATAATTAACCCTCATTCCCCAGTAGTAATTATTTCTTAGTATGGGAAGGGGCGTGGTTAAATATTTGCCGTTACTTAAAAAGTATGTTGAATAACTTTTGTATTGAAAAGGGCATCGAGAGAATCTTCTCGCATGCCCCTTTTTCTTGAATAAGAATGTTTAAGTTGGATCATATGATTATTTCATCAGCATTTCCTGTGACAATGCGAAGCCTTCCACATATGTAAGGAGCGTTTGCCTTTTCTAATAAAACGAAATTGCCTCTTAGCTCTCCTTTTTTTCGGTTGCAATGCAGGAGAAAATGATCTTTCTCGAGTTTTTAAGAGTTTAACACTCCCATTATAGCAGCAATTTATACACACTGCTCTTAAAGTTAACCCTTTTAACCCGTTCAAGTGAAAGAGAGGAGTCTCTTTTTTTCCAATCGCCCTTTATAACTGCTTAATCATTGTTTTGTGGGGAATTCCAGCATCAAGAAATTCCTCTGAGGCAACTTTATATCCTAAGCCTTCATAAAATGGGATAGCATGGGTTTGAGCATTTAGCTTTAGCTTCTTAATGCCTTCTTTTTTGGCGAACGCTTCGATGCCTTCCATAATCGCTCGTCCTGCACCACTTTTCCGTTTATGCTTTAAAACACAAATTCTTTCAACTTTTCCATAGCTGTCAACAACACGAAAACGTCCAGCACCGACTGACTGTTCTTCGTCTTGCAAAAGAAAATGTGTCGACTCTTCTTCAAGATTGTCGATTTCTTCTTCTAAAGGTACATGCTGTTCATCAACAAAGACAATTTTTCGAACACGATAGACTTCTTCAAGTTGTTCATTAGTAGTTACAGTTATAAGATTCAAGTTTCTCTATTCCTTTCTTAAGCGAAATGTTTCATATACAGTCCAGGAACCATTATCAAGTTGGTAAAGCAAGTGGAATCGATCAATGGTTTCTTCATGATTAACTTCTTGCAGTCTTAATGAACTATAAACATCTGAATGCTCATCATTTGAAAGGTTTTGTCCAACTGTGATGTGGGGAACAAAGGCATATTCAGATGGACTATCAGCAATAACCGCATCTACTGCTTCATGTAAATCAACGATTTCCGGCTCAGGAATAATCTTCATATAAATGACATTATTAACAGGCTGGAATGAACTAAACTTCGTTACGTTAATTTGAAAAGGTGAAAATCGTTGAGCAATTTGATGTAATTGGTCTGCGATATCTTTAATATCCACATCATTCACTTCAAAAGTACTTTTTAATGTGATGTGTGGGGGAATGAGGGCATAATGTGGATCATATCTTTTTCGAAAGGAATTCGCTTTGTCTTGTAAGGCTTTGGATGGGAAAATAACAATTCCGTATTTCATTGTATAACCTCCAAATGTTTAATTTTTTATTTCTACATATGAACAGAACAGATAAACAATAGCTTGTGTCCAATTTTTGTAAACGCTTGTATTTCCATTATAGCAAATAATGGATTTTATTTCTCTATTAGATCATTTTGATATGTAAAATGAGCGTGATTGACTATTTTGGAAACATCTTTTTTAAGGCGCGTTTGAGATCAGGCTGCCAATATGTCCATGTATGAATTCCTTCGAATTCCTCATAAAAATAGGGGAATGCTTTGCTTTCCATTACAATATTTAGCTCCCGGTTAGGTGTAAGGAAATCTTCAATTTTGTCAGCCGTTGTTTTTACCTCTGTTTCCTGCTTTCCAATTACATGATAGATTGAAAGTAAATGGGGTTGTTCAAACGCTGCAACATCATCGATGATTTCATTGTTTACAAAAGGTGATTGTAAAATCACCTTGCCGAAGGTATGAGGAAATTGTAATGCTGCTTTTAATGAAACTGTAGCAGCCAACGAATCTCCAATTAAAGCTCTTCCTAAGCCCATTTGATAAGTTGGAAAGTGTTGCTCGAGAAAAGGAACAAGCTCCTTAGCAAGAAAGCGTATGTATGCTTGATGTTGACTTCCTTGCGGATGATATTTCGAGCGGCGATCCTTCACGTCCTTGTATGGAACTCCGATAATTATGATATTTTCAATTTCACCACCATTAATCAATTCATCGGTTGTTCTTCCAATTCGACCGAGTTGAAAATAATCTCTGCCATCTTGAGCAATGACTAATGTGTACTTATACAAAGGGGAGTATGAAGCCGGCAAATAAACTAGTATTGGAATGTTTTCATTTAACTCTTTGCTTGCAAACGGATATTCCGTAATGCGTCCTTTTGAAAATTCCATGCGAATCCCTCCTTGCATTTATGCTTTAGGCTAATTACAAAAGATTGTACCATAGGAGATTTAGAAAAACATTTTTAAATGACTTAGTTGATGTACAATCATGATTAAAAATGTAAAGACTATGAGATTACACTGTAAGAAAAATGAATCTTCAAAAAAGGATTAAAATAAATTTTTTTGAAGAGTATGAAAAGTAAAAATCCGTGCTCCGTAATGGTAGAAATTGCTATCTGACAACGTTTTTTGCACCGATTTAATTCTAGCAAACACTTGATTTTAAGAGCTGAGTAAAGATGGGAGTACACTATAAAGTTGACAATAAGAGATAATCCTGTGATAAAATAGTATCGATTAACTCTAATAAACACAAGGGGGAAAACGAATGAAAAAGAAACATTTTCTTTTACTAACCGTTTTAATGTTGGCGTTATCAATGTTCTTAGCCGCATGTGGTGGTGGAGACAGTGAAGAGGGCAATGACGCTGATACGGGTGGAAATGATTCAAGTGATCAGGCTGGAGAAGAGACTGCTGATCTTCCAGATTTCATCAGCATTTTAACAGGTGGAACTGGTGGTACATATTATCCACTAGGTGGTGCGTTTGCTAGTATTATTCAGGATGAAACAGGTATTCAAGCAAACTCTGAAACATCTGGTGCTTCTGCGGAAAACATGACTACTTTAAAAAATGGTGATGCAGAAATTGCATTCACGCAAACAGATATCGCTTCTTATGCAAAAGAAGGAAAAGCCATGTTCGAAGGAAATGCGGTCGAAAATGTCCAAGCAATTGGTACATTATACCCTGAAACCATTCACATTGTTACTACTGCAAAAACAGGCATTAAATCGGTTGAGGATTTAAAAGGAAAGAAAGTTTCAATCGGTGCTCCTGGTTCAGGAACTGCATTGAATGCAGAGCAAATTCTTGAAGTGCATGGGTTAACTCTTGACGATATTCAAAAGCAAGATCTTGACTTTGCTGAATCTACTGACGGTATTCAAGACGGTGCGATTGATGCAGCTTTCGTTACAGCAGGTTCACCTGCTGGAGCAGTTGAAGGCTTATCCGCTACTGCAGATGTTGTCGTTGTACCACTTGAGCAAGACAAGATCGATGCATTAATGGATAAGTATCCATACTATGTTCAGGATGAAATTCCAGCTGGAACTTACGGTTTAGCTGATGCTGTACCAACTGTTGCCGTTTCAGCGATGCTAGCAGTTGTCGATAGTCTTTCTGAAGATGCTGTATATGAAATCACAAAGGCAATCTTTGAAAACTTAGATAAAGTTCAGCATGCAAAAGGAGAAGTTATTGATCCTGCTAAAGCAAAAGAAGGTACTGGCATTGAAATTCATCCAGGTGCTCAAAAGTACTTCGATGAAAAAGGGTACTAAAGCTAAATAGGGTTTTGTTTAGCAGCTTTAAATAATGGCAAAAATGACCGGCTGTATAACCTCGCTGAGGTTTTTTAGCCGGTCAACTTATCTTTTAAAGATTGTTTTTTGCAAAAAGAAGGACACCATTTCCTAGGTGGGGTTTACGTGAAAATGAAACATAGAAAAGGTATCATCTTTTTAGTACCCCTCATTTTATTATTCATCACCATTGTTGTATTCATTCCATTGAAGCAGGCGCTCGTTTTTGAATACCAAAATAGCGAGAATGTGCTTGCCTACATCCCTTTAAAAAAGGAACAGACGTTTAAAATTAAATATACTCATTCGATCCATCTTTCTGACGTTTTAGAAAGTTATAAAATTATAAAAAATGGCAATATTCAACAATATGAGTTAATGTTTGAAGATTTTGCTATCGGCATGCCGTCGGATGCTTCAGAAGGAGAGACTTTTGAGGAGCTGGATGGAAAATATTACATTAAAAATATGAAGCGAACATTTCCGCATATTGATCTTCGCATTGGACAGGTTCGGGCTAATCATAAGGTCATATTTTTATCGAATGAATATTTGCTTTCTAACTATATAGAGCCAGGAACATGGGTACGAATAAAAGCGAGGAAGCTGAGCATCATTCAGCAATTGAAAGGAGTGAACATCGTTGAAACATAATGAAGAAACATTATCACAGGAAGAACAGCAGAAGTTGCTAGAAAAATACGATCCTGAAGCTAATACGAGAAGTCTAAAAGGAATTTTTGGCTGGATCGTTTTTCTAGGGTTATTATCCTTTTCCTTATTCCAATTGTATACCGGGATCTTTGGTGTATTAACAGCCCAATTACAACGTTCGATTCATTTGGGGTTTGCTTTGTCTTTGATTTTCCTTCTTTTTCCAGCTAGAAGGAAGAATCGTGGTAGTCAAACAAAGCCAGCATGGTACGATATCTGTTTAGCGCTTGCTGCTATAGGTGTTGGTGCCTACTGGCCGCTAATGATTGATGATTTAGTCTCGAGAGTGGGAGTCATCACTGAACTTGATTTCTATGTTGGTGTTGCAGCGATCTTATTAGTTTTGGAAGCAACGAGACGTGCGGTAGGATTGCCGATAACGATCATTGCGTCGCTCTTCCTTTTGTATGCCTTATACGGCCCGCAACTGCCAGGCTTTTTAGCACATAGAGGCTTATCTCCGGAACGTTTAATTCAAACGATGTTTTATACGACGGAAGGTATTTTGGGAACGCCATTAGGAGTATCGGCAACGTTCATTTTCCTATTTCTCTTATTCGGTGCTTTCTTAGTGAAAACCGGTGTCGGTCAGTATTTTAATGATCTTGCTGTCACTTTAGCTGGAAAGGCAACGGGAGGACCAGCAAAAGTTGCGATTTTCTCAAGCGCCTTACAAGGAACGATCAGTGGAAGTTCGGTCGCAAACGTTGTTACTTCTGGATCATTTACGATTCCAATGATGAAAAAGCTTGGCTATAAGAAGGAATTTGCAGGAGGAGTTGAAGCCGCTGCTTCAACAGGTGGTCAGTTAATGCCGCCGATTATGGGTGCGGCCGCTTTCTTAATGGTCGAATTTATCGGTGGAATTACCTATTGGGAAATTGCTAAAGCAGCTGCCATCCCAGCATTATTATATTTCACAGGCATTTGGATTATGACACACTTTGAAGCGAAGCGTGTTGGTTTACGTGGATTAAAAAAAGAAGAAATGCCGAATCGTAAAGAAGTGTTAAAAAAGATTTATTTATTAACACCAATACTCGCTGTTATTGTCTTGTTAATGTCAGGGATGAGTGTAACACGTGCTGCTTTATGGGCGATCGTGATTACGATTTTAGTCAGTGCCATTCGCAAGGAAACGAGAATCGGTTTTAAAGATATAATTGATGCGTTAGTTGATGGTGCTCGTACCGCACTCGGCGTTGCTGCTGCCACTGCAGCTGCAGGGATTATCGTAGGGGTCGTTACAAAAACAGGCCTAGGCTTAAAGCTTGCCAACGGTTTATTAGATTTGGCAGGCGGGGCATTGATCCCAACGTTGATGCTGACAATGGTAGCTTGTATTATTCTTGGAATGGGCTCGCCAACAACAGCAAACTATGTCATTACTTCGACGATTGCAGCTCCTGCTATTATTTTGCTAGGGGTACCAGATTTATCTGCGCACTTATTCGTTTTCTATTTCGGGATTGTCGCAGACATCACTCCTCCAGTAGCATTAGCTGCATTTGCAGCCGCAGGGGTTTCAGGCGGAGAACCGATAAAAACAGGGGTCAATTCAGCAAAACTGGCGATAGCCGCCTTTATTATTCCATATATGTTTGTGCTCTCTCCAGAATTGCTGATGATAGATACAGTTTGGTATCATTTAATCTGGATTATATTCACCGCCATTGCCGGTATGACAGCAATTGGTTCTGGAGTGATTGGTTTCTGGCAAAGAAAGCTCCATTGGTTAGAGCGAATTGCCGGAATTGTCGGTGGGATTTTGCTGATTTATCCAGAGGGCATGTCTGATATGATAGGACTTGTCATCTTCCTTATCCTTGTTGCCTTACAATTTTTTGTTAAAGGCAAAGGTACTGCAAAA
This sequence comes from Robertmurraya sp. DFI.2.37, assembly GCF_029211245.1. Taxonomy (NCBI): domain Bacteria; kingdom Bacillati; phylum Bacillota; class Bacilli; order Caryophanales; family Bacillaceae; genus Robertmurraya; species Robertmurraya sp. DFI.2.37. Next base: position 157,058 of record NZ_JARGEJ010000005.1, read on the forward strand.
CCAGAAACAGTTTAGTGAATAAACCAAAAAGGAAGTTCTCATGGGAGAGCTTCCTTTTTTGCTTTAACTAATTTCTTTATGAAAGGTTCTAACTGGCATTAATGATAAAATCTGCTCAATTTTAAATAATCTCGCTTGCCTTCGCATAAAGCAATATGCTCGAATTGTCGAGCCGTTGATTTCTTTCACAATTATTTTCCGCTGCGTTATTTGATTTGAAGAAGATATATATATCATTTCAACAGGAATCTGTTCATCTAGTGACTTTGATAACAATTTATTCATGAGGCATCACCGCTTTCTGTAATTAAGCTCTTTATAAGAATCATGATTAATTATGATGGTGTATTGATTATTTTTTTGTGAGAGTCATTTCTCTTTATTATTATATACGAACTGATGTTCTTTATTCAACAAAAAAACGAACTGATGTTCTTTTTTGTGTGCAAATAAACTCTATTGACAATTTACTATAGATCAGTATAATAATATTTATACTTCAAAAAACGATCTGTTAGCTCAGCTGGGAGAGCATCACCTTGACAGGGTGGGGGTCGGGGGTTCAAGTCCCTCACAGGTCATCATTAAAGCAGGTTCAAATCCTTTTGTATCAAGGGTTTGGGCCTGTTTTTGTTTTATATAAGTTTTTTGATTAACTTATAAAAATGGTTCTATAATATTTGTTGGGGTTATTACGCAATTACTGTGCAAAAAAAAGAGCACGATATCACTCATTCATTTATACTTGAATTGTCGAGAAACAAGTATAGAGTGGGGATACGTGCATGATGAATTCTAACATATTTTTACCTGGATTTGAAGAAGTGATATTAAGAAGACAGAAATAGTAGAGGGTAAGTATTGTTTCTATGTGGAGATGCCTGTAAAAGAACATTCCTGCGTGAATTGTGGGGCATTAACGTCTAAGGTACATGACTATCGAATTCAAAAAATTA